>DLWR01000184.1:1068-4341 GCA_003444795.1 Cryomorphaceae bacterium | reverse complement strand
GTGTAGTGATACCCACTGCAGCCATCCCAACCCTCTTTTCGCGTGTCAGGACCCAATTGTACCATGCCAAACGGAGCAGTCGCCGCCGGATGCGTATGGCCATGTCCACCCGTTCCAATAAATGGGTCAATATGGGCGGTGGTCAGCTCTTGGCCCTCGCTGGATAGGGCGAAAGCGCATAGGAATAGCAGGGTGGCAAGGGTCTTTTGCATCCCTACAAGATAAAAAGGAAGCGGCCCCGCTTGGGGGCCGCTCTTCAACAAGTTATCAGTTCCAACAACCCTCGTAGCCCGGAGCCTGGAAGATGTAGGTTTCAGCTTTCTTGTCTTCGACCCACTGCATCATTTTGGCCTGCTTGCGCTGGTTTTGCACATAGTTTTTCAGCAAGCTGAAGTCTTGTGTCAAATTGGCGCGGTGGGGAGCCACGCGGTCGCGCAGTTGAAGAATGCGGAAGATTTCCGCGCCATCGGGCTTGCGAACTAGAGCCGCTTCAGAAATTCCCCCGGGTTGCAAGTTCTCGATGGAGTAGAAGATCCCGCGGTCTAGGTTTTCTACGTTCCAGCGAACGTCCGTGGTCATGGGGTTCATCATGACCCCGCCGTTGAGCTTGGATTCCTCGTCGGAGGAAAACTGCTCGGCTACATCTTCAAAGGAGATGCTGCCCGCTAGAATGGCCCCACGCAAGCTGTCTAACAAAGCCTTGGCGTCGTCGAGGTCCTTCTGTTCGACCTTGGGCTTGATGAGAATGTGGCGCAGGTCTAACTCCTCGCCACGCTTGGTTTGAAGCTGCACGATGTGGTAGCCAAACTCCGTCTTGAACGGTTGTGAAATTTCGCCAGGGCGCAAGTTGAAGGCAATCGCCTCAAATTCCTTCACAAAAACGCCGCGCTTGATGCCCTTATATTCGCCGCCATTGCGGTTAGAGCCGGGATCTTCTGAATACAAGATGGCCATGGTGGCAAAGGACGAACCGTTCAAAATCCGGTCGCGAAGTTGATTTAGGCGGTCAATGGCGTCTTTTTCCGCCTGATCACTCACTTTTGGCACAATGGTGACCTGGGCGATTTCGACTTCCGTGCCAATCAAAGGGAGAGAATCTAATGGAATCTTCGCTACCGCGTCTTCAACCTCTTTGGGCGTGACATCAATGGTTTCCGTGATGGTCATTTGCATGCGCTGCGCCGTCATTTGATTCTTCATGAGTGGGCGCATCTCTTCTTTGATCTCCAAAATGGTCTTGCCGTAGTATTCTTCCAGGCGGCGCTCGGTGCCAATTTGGCCGACGAGCTGCTCAATTCGGCGGTCAATATTCTCGTCCACCTCTTCTTCAGCAACAATAACCGAATCAATGGCTGCATGGTGAATGAGCAATTTTTCCAGCAAAAGCTCGCGAATCATTTGGCAGTCCGTCAAGGTTTGGCCCTCGCGTGCAAACGCCTCCTTTTGCATGGCGATGTCCGAAGAGAGAATGATTTCCTTGCCCACTTGTGCCACCACGCCATCCACTTTAACAGGGATAGGCTGGGCGAATGCGGGAAGAGCAAAGAGGAGAAGGGCTAGGGCCCGAAGTAGTTTAATCATGTGGAAAGCTTAATTCAGGTCAACTGCCTGCGTATTTCGTGCCAAAATTTCTCGGCCCAGATTTAAATAGTTGTCGGCACCCGTGCATGAGGCATCGTATACCAAGATAGGCTCGCCAAAGGAAGGAGCCTCACTGAGGCGGACATTGCGGGCTATGATGGTCTTAAATACCAGCTGTTGGAAGTGTTGCTGGACCTCTTCCACGACCTGATTGCTCAATCGAAGTCGAGAATCGTACATGGTCAGGAGCATGCCCTCGATGTTTAGGTCGGGATTCTGCAAGTTTTGAACGCTCCGAATGGTATTCAACAACTTGCCCAAACCTTCCAGCGCAAAGTACTCGCACTGAATGGGGACCACGACGCTGTCGGCAGCCGTGAGGGCATTCAAGGTAACAAGGCCTAATGAAGGGGCACAGTCAATGATGATGTAGTCAAATTCTAGACGCAGATTCTTCAATGCTTCTTTCAGCATGAATTCCCGCTTGGGCTTGTCGACCAATTCCAATTCTGCCGCAACTAGGTCCAAGTGCGCGGGCATAATCCACAGATTGGGCTGGTTGGACGCGTGTATGGCATCTGCCGCGGTGCAGGTGCGTTCTAATACTTGATACGTTCCAGCTGTAACGGTCTCCACATCAATGCCTAAACCGGAGCTAGCATTGGCCTGAGGATCGGCGTCAATGAGCAAAACGCGCTGTTCCAAGAACCCCAGAGAGGACGCCAAATTCACGGCGGTAGTCGTCTTTCCGACACCTCCTTTCTGGTTAGCTATTGCGATGATTTTACCCATTGTGTAAAAGTAAAAAACCCGTCCGGGATGGGACGGGTTTTTCTTGGTTTCGTTGAAAACTTACTTCAGCACCTCAACGGCTTAGAGCGTGTCGCGCACCACACCACAGGTGAGCATTTCATCCCCATAGAAAGGGTTCCCTTTAACCCTCAAACTCTTAAACCCGTATACCCTTAAAGCGTGTCGCGCACGACCCCGCAGGACAGCATTTCATCCCCGTAGAAGGGGTTCATGACATTGGGTTCAGCGCTCAGCCAGGTGCCCCCTTGGTTGCCAAAAGCCATGGGGCAGTACTGAATGAATAGGGGTTCGCGTCCTGCGTTGATCACCACGTCAATATTGGCTTCCAATGCTACTTGTAAGGCTTGAGAAAGCGCATAAAAGCGTTCGCGTTGCAGCGCCAAATCTTGGCTTTCAATGATTTCCGTCAAAGGCTTCACGATGGCTTCGTGCTTTTGGATGTCTAAATGGATATACATCAGTTTGCCAGCGTCCCGCGCTTCCTGCACATTGCTGGAAACCAAAGCGTCTTTCATGTGGAGGTACTGTTGCAAGACGGTTTCGCCGTATTCCGGCTTCACGTAGTTTTTGTGGACGACTTCCACGGGAGCTTCCTCAGGGGCTTCAGGTTGGCTGCACGCTACGAGTAGGGCGGTGGCGAAAAGTGCAAAGTATTTCATCAAGGTCATTATTGGTTGTTCCGCGCGTCACGCATGGGGTTGGAGCGCCATGATTCCCAACGGGAACGCTCAGGCAAGGCTTCCAAATGCACGTTTACATCTGCGGGCCAAGTATTGTCGTAGGTGTCTGTATCGGCAGTTTCGAGGAAGGGATCTAATTCAATCTTTACGGCCTTTTTGGGGAGGTAGACCACTTTGGTAAAGTTCTCTTCGTGCTTAA
>DLWR01000184.1:0-696 GCA_003444795.1 Cryomorphaceae bacterium | reverse complement strand
GCCACAATAACGGGCATGATCAAGCCGCCTTTGTTGGAAACTTTGATTTCATGCAGGTAGCCATTCGGTCCTTCTGCCATGCGCCCCAAGGCAGCAGCGTCTGCCGCGCTAACAGGGTAGCGGTCGTAGCTGTTGTAAAAGTCATTTGCTGCAGGCGTTGCGTCCACTACGGTTGGGCGTAGTTCCTTTTCGTTGCGTCCCTGGCCGATGTGGCGGGCTTGGTCGCGCGTGCCTTCGGCCCGGCGCTGCGCCTCCAGAGTAGCGGGATCCAACGTAGGCACCGCTGCAATGCGCACGTATTCCAGGCTTTGGTCGACGTATTCGGTGGTGTAGAACCAACCGCGCCAGAACCAGTCCAAATCCACGCCAGAAGCATCTTCCATGGTGCGGAAGAGGTCCGCAGGGGCAGGATGCTTAAAGGCCCAACGCTCGCAATACTCCTTGAAGGCATAGTCAAAAAGCTCGCGGCCCATGACCGTTTCGCGAAGAATGTTTAACGCCGTTGCGGGCTTTCCGTAGGCATTGTTGCCAAACTGGAGAATGCTCTCCGAGTTGGTCATAATGGGCACCATGTTCATGGCGGGCGAGCGCATGTAGTCCGTAATCTTGTAGGCTGGGCCTCGGCGTGAAGGATAGTTTACGTCCCATTCTTGCTCGGCCAAGTACTGGACAAACGTGTTCAATCCTTCGTCCATC
>DLWR01000213.1 GCA_003444795.1 Cryomorphaceae bacterium | reverse complement strand
GCTTCTGCTTGTGCATCAGAAAGAGTCTGGCCCATGAGCGCAGCGGCTTCCTGAAGCAAGGATTTCTTTTCAAAGGTTCGGCGTGGCTTGAAAAAATCGCTCACACTTTCCACGGAGACCCCAAAGTCAGGTTCCATCGCCAGAATGCGTGGGTTTTCTGTGATGAGCATCGCAACGGCACCCGCTCCTTGGGTGTATTCCCCCGGACTACCGGGCGCATACTTGGCCACATCCGCGGCAATAACCAGGGCTTTGCGTTTGGAACCCGCACCGACCCAATCCAAGGAATTGTGCATAGCATCCACGCCACCCACACAGGCAAAAGTCATGTCCAAAGCATCGCAATGGCCCAAGGAACGCGGACCAAATTCCGCTTCTAGACGTTTCTCTAAAAGTCCGAGCACGTATGTCGCAGAAGATTTTGCGGCATCGACGGCGGATTCTGTACCGATATAAATGCGGCCTAACTCCGCAGGGTTCAATCCTTGGTGCGAAATAAGATTCCAAGCAGCATCAGCGGCAAGGGTCACCATGTCCTCGTCCATATCGCAAACGGCCATGGCTTGAAGGCCTAATCCAAATTGCAGCTTTTCAGGTTCGATACCTCGTGCATTCGCCAAATCCTCGATGGGCAAGGACAGTTTGGGCAGGGCAAAATGAAGGGCGTCAATTCCCTTGGGGGTGCTCATAACATTCCTAATTCCAGTCTAGCCGCCTCGCTCATCATGTCTTTGGTCCAGGGAGGGTCAAACGTAATTTCTACTTCCACTTCTTTAGCGTCCGGAAGGCTCCGAACTTTCTCCTTCACTTCCACGGGGAGGGTTTCCGCCACGGGGCAGTTGGGAGAGGTTAGGGTCATGAGAATATGGATGTCGCCGTCTTCGCTGACCTGAACGTCATAGATGAGGCCCAACTCGTAAATGTCCACGGGTATTTCTGGGTCAAAAATCGTGCGTAGCACATCGACCGCTTGCTCCCCAAGTGCTTGCATTTGTTCGTCGTTCATCCTCTTTTCGCTTGAAAAGCAACGCCATACAGGCGAATTTGTTTTACCATGCTGAGCAATCCGTTAGCGCGCGATGGCGACAGGTGGGCCGTAAGCCCAATTTGGTCCAAAAAACCGAAGTCATACTGTGCAATATCCTTAGGCGATTGGCCCTGGACTACCCTCAGAAGCAGCGCCACCATACCCCGGGTAATAATGGCGTCCGAGTCGGCCTCAAAGTGGATGCCTTCCTCGGTTTCGCGTGCGTGCACCCAGACTTGACTTTGGCAACCTTTGATCTTGTTGTCGTCCACCTTATTCGATTCTGACATGGGGGCGAGCTCTTTGCCCAAAGCAATGATGTGCTCGTACTTCTCCATCCAGTCTTCGAGAAAGCTGAACTCTTCAATGATGTCTGCCTCGCGGGCGGCGATGCTTTCCATGCGTTAGGCGAGTACGGCAATCGCGCGTTCGAGTGCGCGAGCCAATTGATCTAAATCTTCCTTGGTGGTGTATGCTGCCAAACTGGCCCGAATAGTCCCTGGCACACCAAAGCCATCCATAATGGGTTGCGTGCAGTGCTGTCCGGTGCGGACTGCGATGCCCATTTGATCCAAGAGCGTGCCCACATCGTAGGGATGCAAGCCTGCTACATTGAAACTGAGCACCGCGGCTTTTTGAGGTGCCGTACCATAGATTTTCACGCCTGGAATAGCCTCCAAAAGGGCCGTTCCATAAGCCAGTAACTCCTCTTCATGGGCCTGAATATTGGCCACTCCCACCTGCTGCATCCAGGTCAAGGCAGCGCCCCATGCAATCACGGCTTCAATATTGGGGGTCCCCGCTTCAAACTTGTGGGGCAGTCCCGCATAGGTGCTGGACGTCACGTCCACTTCCTGAATCATTTCTCCTCCACCTTGGTAGGGAGGCAATTTTTCCAGCCATTCGGTCTTCCCGTATAAGAGGCCAATCCCCGTAGGACCGTACATCTTATGCGCCGAACCGCTGTAAAAGTCGACATCCAAATCTTGGACATCCACCACCGCATGAGGCAAAGCTTGTGCACCATCGACTACCACGGCTGCTCCTACCGCATGGGCCTTAGCCGCCATTTCCTTCACGGGGTTAATCGTGCCCAGGGCATTGGAAATATGGTTAAAGGCCACCACTTTGGTTCGGGGATTCAAGAGGCTCTCGTAGACCGTTTGGTCTAACACGCCTCATCCGTCCATGGGGATGAACCGAATAATCGCGCCCGTTCGTTCCGCTAGCATATGCCAAGGCACCAAATTGCTGTGGTGTTCTAGCTGGGTAACAATAATCTCGTCGCCGGGCTGCAAAACGCTCCTAAAACCGTGCGCTACCAGGTTTAAGCTGTCCGTTGTGCCTTTGGTGAAGATGATCTCATGGCTATGCGCCGCATTTAAATGGCTCTGAAGCTGCGTCCGAACGGCTTCAAAAGCATCGGTGGCCTCTTGGCTCAACTGATGAACCCCACGGTGCACATTGCTATTGTAATGGCTGTAGTAGTGAACGATGGCGTCAATGACCGCCTGAGGTTTTTGGGTGGTTGCTGCATTGTCCAAATACACCAAAGGCTTTCCGTGCACCTGGCGGGTGAGGATGGGAAAGTCGGAGCGAATTTGATCAGAGAGCATAACTGTGGCTTTGAGAACTGCAAAAGTCCGAAATTTAAACGGATACA
>DLWR01000216.1 GCA_003444795.1 Cryomorphaceae bacterium | reverse complement strand
TTGGAACTTAAAAGGGGGGAACTTCGCCGCGCGCCCAGGTTTAAGGCATGATATTTCCAACTAAAATTCTAACACCGTCCGTAAAATTTTACTTACCGAGCAAATACGCTTAAAACCTTCAACTTTTTAATCACTTTACTCCCAGTGGAAATGCACCCCGGCCTTGATCCAACGGCCCGGTAAAGGCACATTGCCGCGGTCGATTACTGTAGCATTTAGCAGGTTCATGGCCTCTAGATACACCATCATGCCGTCGTGATCGTAGGACATTTTTGCGTCTAAGGTGGTAAACGGTTGATAGGGGGTCAATTCGCCGGAGGGGAGACCGTACTGCCCCGAACGGTCTTGGCGCATGACGATGAGGCCACTCGTAAAGCCTTTGTAGGGAAGTGTCTGCACTTCAAGTTGCTGGCGATTGGCCAAATAATCTAATGCGTAGATGGACTGGCCGTCGATGGCACTGGCTTGGTGACGGGCGCCTTGGAATCGTGCTGAGCAGCGCAAGACATCTACCCAAGACCATGTAGTTGTCAATTCGTAGCCCTGCAAAGTCACTTGGGTGATGTTGTCGGCTTGGAGTACTTGGTTGCCGTCCACCGTTCGGTAAATCCAATCAATCAAGTTGGTTCCTTGGCGTTGGTAGAGGATGAGGCTCCCCTGGTGGGGCCATCCGGGGATCCCCGCCACAGGCGATCGCCAGAGGGTGGCGCCAAGTTCGGTATTCCACGCGTATTCGGGCTGAAGGCTGGCCGAGCCCTGTGCCCCTCCCAAGGTGTAGTATAAGTCCGTGAAGGTTGGAAGGCGAAAGCTACGGTTTATGCTGAAGAAGTACTTATCGCGCGCCAGCGAATTGGGCGAATGCTGGTAAGCAAATTCCGCGTTGGGAAGGTAGGCGATACCGTAACGATCGTTGTAGTTGAGGCGTAGGTCGGCGCGCGCTCGGAAGGCCTCGTACACTTCGGGGCCTTTAAGTGACAGGAAGAGTCCTGCGTTTTGACGGGCGTCCCCCTTGGTGTAGAAGGATCGATTGTCGGGTGCGGGAATTTGGACCATGAGGGGGCTGCCTAGAGCATTGCTCATGATTTCATCCCTACGGGCGTCTGCTCCAAGGAGCACGGTATGTGCATCCTTCTGCTTAAAGGTGTAGGTCACTTCACCGCCTAGGGTTCTGGTGCGGTGGTTATTATGTTCAGTATACCAAGAAGGGGCCCAGCTGGAATCGGTCAAGCGCATGAATTGCCCATTCTCAAAGCGCTGGTAGTAGCCTTGCTCTTCGCGAAAGAGCTCAAAGTGGTCTAGGTGTTGCCGGCTATAAACTTGAGCATTCCATGGAGAACCGCGAAATTGCACCGCCATGGTATAGCCCGCTATGGCTTCGTACTGCTCGGGAAAATTAAAGGAGTAGAAATTTTGAGCCCCAAATCGCTTGGTCACTATCCCAAAATGACCATCCAAAAATTGACCCTGAGATAAGGGCGTCCAGCTACGAATATAGGTTTGCAATTGGCTAAAATCCGTATTGACAATAGCACCATCGGCCGCTTTATAGTCCATATCCATCCGAACGTGGGTGCTTGCAACTTGCCCCAAATACAATCCCGCGGCACCGCGTTGGTAGCCAAATTGCCCAATACCTGCATGTGCGTAGCCGATTTTCGAGACCGCGGGGTGAGTAGTCAAATTGACGACACCCGCAAAAGCAAAGGGACCATAGCGGTAGGAACCTCCGCTGGGCAATACTTCTATACTGCTGATGGCTTCCAAAGGAACGGGCAGATTCATGCTGTGGTGTCCCGTTTGTGGATCCGAATAAGGAATGCCATTGACTAAGATGAGGACTTGGTCAAACGTCGACCCTCGTATGGAAATGTCCGATTGAACGTCGTTGAGGCTTCGGCTACGGATATCGACAGAGGCAAATCGTCGCTCCAGTGCGTCGCTGGCATTCTGAAGAGGCAAATTTCCACTTGCGTTTTGCCACTCCACATGGTGGCCAATTTCACGTTCCGTACCTAGGGTAAAGTAGGGAACGGTGACGACATCCAAAATAACACCCGCTGTGGGGTTAACGGAAGAGAATTCTGACCACGTGCTGTCCGAAGAAAGGGCGGTGGGTTCTTGCCCTTTAAGCGATGCAGACCACAGGATAGCCAAGAGGAGAAAGAGAACACTTCGCATAACTAGCAATAAAAAGCCCGACCCCTTGGGAGGGCCGGGCATAAAGATAAAGCAACGCAATTAGCGCGCTAGAACAGAAACAACGTTGTTGGAGACTTCCACAACACCACCTTGAATGTCTACGGTGGTGCGGCCAGAAGCTCCGTCAATCACGATGCTGCCCTGTGCGAGGGAAGCCATGATGGGAGCGTGGTCCGTCAACACTTGGAAAAGACCCTCAGCGCCAGGAAACTGGACAGCGGTGGCCTCTCCATGAAAGAGGGACTTCTCAGGGGTGAGGATGTCTACGCGTAGGGCCATGATTAAGCCTCTGCCAACATTTTCTCACCCGCGGCGATGGCCTCCTCGATGCTGCCCTTCAAGTTGAAGGCAGATTCGGGGTACTGGTCCAATTCACCGTTCATGATCATGTTGAATCCTTTTATGGTCTCTTGGATATCTACGAATACACCTGGGATACCGGTGAACTGCTCGGCTACGTGGAAGGGCTGAGACAAGAAACGCTGAACGCGGCGGGCGCGGTGAACGACCATCTTATCTTCTTCAGACAATTCTTCCATACCCAAGATGGCGATGATGTCCTGAAGCTCCTTATAGCGCTGGAGGATCATCTTCACATTCTGGGCACAGTCGTAGTGTTCTTTACCTACTACTTCAGGCGTCAAGATGCGCGAGGTAGAATCCAAGGGGTCTACCGCAGGGTAGATGCCCAATTCCGCAATCTTACGAGACAATACCGTCGTGGCGTCCAAGTGAGCAAAGGTGGTTGCAGGGGCGGGGTCGGTCAAGTCATCCGCAGGAACGTAAACGGCCTGAACAGAGGTGATAGAGCCTGACTTGGTTGAAGTGATGCGCTCCTGCATCAAGCCCATCTCCGTAGCCAAAGTAGGCTGGTAACCTACGGCTGAAGGCATACGGCCCAAAAGAGCGGAAACTTCAGAACCTGCTTGCGTGAAGCGGAAGATGTTATCTACGAAGAACAGGATGTCTTTACCCTGACCAGATCCTTCGCCGTCGCGGTAGTACTCTGCCATGGTCAAACCAGACAAAGCCACACGTGCACGTGCACCGGGAGGCTCATTCATCTGACCAAATACGAAAGTGGCCTTAGAGTCTTTCAACTCTTCTTTGTCCACCTTGCTGAGGTCCCATCCGCCCTCTTCCAAAGAGTGCTTGAAGGCCTCGCCATACTTGATGATGCCTGCTTCAATCATTTCGCGCAAAAGGTCGTTTCCTTCGCGGGTTCTCTCACCCACACCAGCAAACACGGACAAACCGCCGTGACCCTTTGCAATGTTGTTGATCAATTCCTGGATCAATACGGTCTTACCGACACCGGCACCACCGAACAATCCAATTTTACCACCCTTGGCATAGGGTTCGATCAAGTCAATCACCTTGATGCCCGTGAAGAGAACTTCCGTAGCGGTCGACAAGTCTTCAAACTTGGGGGCTTCGCGGTGAATGGGGAGGCCTTTACCTTCCTGAATGCCACCGATGCCGTCGATGTCTTCACCCACTACGTTGAACACACGGCCGCGGATTTGCTCGCCAGAGGGCATGGCAATGGGCTGGCCCGTTGCTACCACTTCTTGACCGCGGGTGAAACCGTCGGTAGAGTCCATGGAGATGGCACGAACGGTGTCCTCACCGATGTGCTGTTGGGTTTCCATGATTACTTTTTGGCCATTGGGGCGAGTCACCACCAAGGCGTCATAAATCTTAGGAAGCTGAGCGCCTTCAAAGTATACGTCCACAACAGGTCCGATAACTTGAGCAATTTTTCCTTTTAGATTAGCCATAGCAAGGGGGATAATGATTCTTTCTGAATTCGGGTGCAAAGGTACAAATCACCTCGTTAATATGCGCCTTTTTTATACAAGAAAAAGTGGGTTAAAGCCATCAAGGGAAAGGTCAGGATGCGCGAGGCCCCACCAAGTGCGCTATTCAAGGCAAATACCGCGATCATCAAGAGGGCAAAAAGTACCCAGGTCCCAAATTGTGCACGGCCACGAGAAATGCTCTGACGAAGCGATCCAAAGAAGGTTTGATGTTCAAAAACTCGAATAAACCAGGCTTGCGCGCTCAATGCTGCCATGCCCAATGCAAGTATGAGGAGCGCGAGTCCCAGAAAGCGGGAGCGCATCCAATCCACATCGTTTTGAAGCATGTCCATAAGGAGTTCGGGGTCGTTCCCGGCTTCGCGTTGAATGGCCTCTAGTTTAGCTGCCGTGTCCGCATCCAAGAAGAGGGCGGCCACAAAACCCAAAAGGAGGGAGCCTACCAACAATTGAAAGAGCAGCATCATCCCCAAGGAGCCCGCATGCACAAAGCCCTTGCCCACGGCCATTAGCTGCGGCTTTTCACCCCAAGTACTGTAGACACCGGATTCGGCGGCAATCGCCACGCTGATGTAGAGCGCGGGGAGCACGAAGTAGGTGAGAAAGAAGGGCAATACGGGAACATATTCCCCCAACAGGGTCGCTGCATAGGCCAAAAAGCCAAACAGCAAGAAGTGACGGGGGGCTTGAACAAAAGTGGCCCAAGCGTTTTTAAGTGCAGATACCATGATGCAAAGATGGCTACGATATCTTTGCCGAACATCCCGCTCTTTGTGCAAACTTTCAACGCCATTTCGAACTTTCCCACCCAGCTGGCCGCAGTAGCGACCACGGGAACCTTTGACGGCGTCCATGCGGGGCATCAGGCCATCTTAAAGCGTTTAATCGCTTCGGCCAATGAAATTGGAGGACAATCGGTGCTTATCACCTTTGATCCGCACCCGCGGCGGTTGATACATCCTGAATACCCCTTAGAGCTCCTCACGACGATTGAAGAGCGCTCCGAACTTCTCGCCGACTTGGGTCTGGATTTTCTCATTGTTCAGCCCTTCACACTGGAGTTCTCCAAAACCGAATCCATTGACTTTGTGCGCCGCCTTTTGGTGGAACAGGTAGGTGTGAAACGGCTTGTGATTGGGCATGATCACCGCTTTGGACGCAATCGAGAGGGGTCTTTTGAACATTTGCGCGAGTTTGCACCGGTTTATGGCTTTGAGGTGGAGGAAATTCCCGCCTTGGATATTTCAGCCATGCATGTGTCGTCTACCCAGATTCGACATGCTTTGCAGGAAGGCAAGGTGGAAAAGGCAGCGCTCGCACTTACCCGGCCTTATTTCGTGACTGGCCAAGTGGTTCAGGGACGCCAAATTGGCCGCATCATTGGCTTTCCTACCGCCAATGTGGGCCACCTCCATCCAGATAAATTGCTTCCCGCCCAAGGGGTCTATGCGGTCAAAGTGGACCTAATGGATCAGCCGGCTAGTAGCGCTACCCGAATGCTACCCGCCGTCGCCAACTACGGCCAACGTCCCAGCATCGAACCGGGTCAGGCCGTTTTGGAAGTGCATTTACTTGAGGGAGGACAGGACCTCTACGGCCAAAACATCCGGGTGCACTTTATGGAACGCTTGCGTGGCGAATACACCTTTCCCGATAAAGACAGCCTCAAGGCGCAGATTGCTCGGGACGCCCAAGAGGCGAGGTTCCGGTTGGGGGAGTAAAGTTTGGGAGTTAGGGTCGCGCCAAGGGCTTTGTGTTACCCACCCCTCAAACACCCAAACTCCCATACTCTAACCCCTTGAACCCGTCACTCGCCCAAATCGAGAGTGTACGTCAGCATGACCATGCGGCCCGCCATGGGGTAGTAAAAGTTTTCGTCCGTGCGTTGACCCCCATAGAGGTATCCCCAGGTGTAGCCGTTGGGGGCGAACTGGGCGTTTAGCACATTTAGGAAGTCCACTTTAATACTGCCCCAGGTCCCAGGATAGCTGAATTGGAGGTCAAACGTTTGGTAGGGATCCAAGCTGCGCGAAACCTGCCCCGTATTGTCCAAGAATTGGCGACCTACCGCCTTGGCGCGAAGTGAAACATAGGCTTGGGAGGCTGTATTCTGCATGGAGGGTGTGGTCCAAACGTACTTTACAATGGCATTCGCCATGAAGCTGGGTGAAAAGGCAATCGGAGTGTTGGTATACAGGGTTTTTACTTCAGAATAGTCCAAGTAATCGTAGAGCACCTCTTCAAATTCCGCAATACGGTTGCTGCTGATTGTGGCATTGCCATACACGCTCCAATGGCGTCCCCATTGGCTCTCGGCAGCTACTTCGAGACCCCGTCGGAAGCTACGGTCTACATTGGTGCGGAGAAGAGCTCCGACATCGTTGAGGGCGCCAGTGGGTACGAGCTGGTCTTTGTATTCCATGGCATACCCGGTGGCTTCCAATCGATAGGTAGGTCCCGCAAGGATGTATCCCGTTTCCATATCAAAAAGACGCTCCGATTGGGGGGCTTCTAATCCGCGGCGGTCTACAAAGTCGTTTCGGTTGGGTTCGCGGTTGGCGACCGCTCCAGACAGATAGATCCGGTGGATGGCATTGTTGTCAGCGACATGCTGCCAATCGAGGCCGGCCTTTGGGTTAAAAAAGAGTTGGTTGTACTCCAGATCCAAGTGCGTTTGGTCATCGCCCAATCCGTAGATGTAGTAGGCAACGTTCCGAATCTGCATATCCCCATAGGCCATAAAGGGACCAACGGGAACCTCGGCCTTTGCATAACCCGTCACGTCCATTTTATCCCCCACGGCCTCGTAGTAACGGTACTCGCTCGCACCTTGGTAGTCCTCTCGGTCTAACCAAAAATTGTAGGTCGTACCAATGCTCGGCAAGGGGTTGATGCGCATCCAAGGAAGCGTTCCAAAATGGTCGCCGAGGTAGCCGTTCCAAAAGGCCCCAAGGACGTATTTGCGATCCTCCACTTGCTTAACCAAAGCGGCATTGGTCCCAATCATGAAGTTGTCCAACCAGCGTTGGCGGACGAGGTCCGTGCTGAAAACCGTGTCCCCATTGATGACAGGGTTTTCCAATCCATAGTCCGTATAGGCATCCCCAGCGCGGTACTGTTCAAAATAGCCCTTGCCGGTCACGGTATAGGTGGTGACATTCAGATCCCAGTTTTTGGGCAAGTGAATTTTAGAGATAAACTGCGTATGTGCCTGCCGGTACTGGTCAATTTCATTGGGGTAGCGGTAGTAGTTGTAGGTGCGATTTCCTGCGCGGCGTAAATTTTCCGCATCGGCCGAATCCAAATAGTTGCGCGCTATGTAGTCTTCTACCCCTTGCGCATCGCCTCGGTACTTGGCTTCCGGAATGCCCCACCAAGCTTGCTGAGTCCGCTCTTCACCGCTGAAGTGCACCAACCGGATATATCCATCCTGGAAGCGGATTTGCCCCGAAATCAAATACGAGCTCAAGTCCACCGCGGAGCGGTCCACAAAGCCCATGCTTTCCATTTTGGAATACCGGCCCATGAAAGAAAAGGGCTTTTCTTCTTGCCCCTTCAGCCCAACGGCTCCGGAGTGCATAACCACGGTAGCGCGACTACTCCCGTAGGAACCCCCACCCAAAGTCAGTTGAGTCGAAGCCTTTTGGTTGGGAACTCCCACTTCCATGGAAATGGAGCCGCCAAAGGCCCCCGCACCTACCGTGGAGGTGCCCACCCCACGCTGAATTTGGACACTCGACAGCGTAGAGGTTAAATCTGGCGTATTCACCCAGAAAACACCATGCGATTCAGGGTCATTGACCGGCGCACCGTTGATGGTGACGTTGATGCGTGTTTGGTCCATGCCCCGCATGCGCAAATAGGTGTAGC
>DLWR01000067.1 GCA_003444795.1 Cryomorphaceae bacterium | reverse complement strand
CGTAGTCATCCTCAACTGGAATGGCGTGCATTGGCTTGAGAAGTGCTTGCCGAGCGTGGTAGCGAACAGTCCTGAAGCTACCGTGGTCGTTGCAGACAATGGCAGCCAGGATGCCTCCGAGTCGTATACCCGCACCCATCATCCTGATGTCCTTTGGCTGGGCATGGAGGAAAATAGAGGCTATGCAGGAGGGTACAATTTGGCCCTTGAGCGGTTGAACAAGGACTACCCCGACCTGACTTATGCGGTGTTGATGAATTCGGACATTGAACCATTGGCTGGCTGGCTGGAGCCACTCGTGACTTTTCTGGATACCCACCCGCAGGCAGGTGCTATCCAACCGAAGTTGTTGGACTACGCCCACCCCGAGCGCTTTGAATACGCAGGGGCCATGGGCGGAGGATTGGACTTTTGGGGCTATCCCTTTGCACAAGGTAGGCTCTTTGATTCATGCGAAGAAGACCAAGGACAGTACGACAAACCCGCTTTTCCAGCCGTTTTTTGGGCTTCAGGCGCTTGCCTCATGGTGCGCATGGATGCTTTCCGTCGTGCGGGTCAATTGGATACGGACCTATTTGCCCACATGGAAGAAATTGATCTATGTTGGCGCATGTGGCGAGCGGGATACACCGTTCACGCTGCGGCCCCTTCCAAAGTGCTTCATGTCGGAGGCGGAACCCTTGGGGCCCTGTCTCCCCAGAAGACGTTTTTAAACTTTCGGAACAGCCTGCTGGTCACTGTAAAGAACGCCCCCACGCTCGATGCTATGCGCATGGTAGCCGCACGTTTGTTTCTCGATGGCCTCGCAGGATTGCTCTTCCTGTCACGTGGCCAAGCGGCACACTGCTGGGCGATCGTTCGTGCGCATGGCCAGTTTTACCGCATGTTTGCGCGTTTTGCTTTTCGTCCACAGCAGGATGCCAAAGGCTGGCCCAAAGCTGGACTGTACCGCGGCTCCATTGTTTGGGCCTACTTCGCGAAGAAAGAGAAACAGATTCCCATTTCCTGAGGCTTAGCCTGCGCTTTTGGGGTGGTAAGTCAGCACGGTGTCACGCAAGTGCACCTGTTCCAAATGCGTGTAAATCTCTGTGGTCGTGATACTCTCATGGCCCAACAAGGCTTGAATAACCCGAATATCGGCCCCGTTCTGGATCAAGTGGGTCGCAAACGTATGCCGCATCGTATGGGGTCCAATGGTCTTCGCAATACCGGCACGTTCCGCGAGTGCTTTTAATCGCTTAAAGACCCATACTCGGCTCAACGCGCGCCCCCGTTGGTTCAGAAACACAAAGGAGGTCTGGTCTTTTTGCACGGGGATATGGACACGCACCTCCTCGATATAGCGAAAGAGGGCGTCCAAGGCCGAAGGATAAATGGGAACAATACGCTCTTTGTTTCCCTTTCCCACGACGCGAATTAGGCCGTCTGAACGAAAGACGTCCTCCAGGCGGAGACCGACCAGTTCGGACACCCGGAGCCCACAGGCGTAAAGCACCTCAATCATCGCTACATCGCGCTCACCGGCCGATTGGCTTCGATCAATGGCAGCCAGCAGGGCATCCACTTCATCTAGGGTCAAGTAGACCGGCAATTTGCGGCCCAATTGGGGCGCCTCAATGCCCTCCATGGGATTCTCTTTCCGTACCTCCTCTTCCATCAAGAACGTGAAGAACATGCGCATGCTGCTGCGCATTCGCGCTTGAGTTCGGGGGGACTTACCCGCTTTCGCTTGGCTTTGAAGGAAATGTCGGAGCGCCTCTTGGCCCATACTGACGGGCCGCATGTCCTGTTCTTGCGCCCAGGCCTGCAGCTGTTCAAGATCTTGCTGGTATGCTTTCAACGTGTTGGCGCTACGGCCACGCTCCAAACGCAGGTACTGAGCAAACTGCTTGAGCGCGAGGGGCCAGTCCACGTTAGCGCATTTGGGCCGTTAGCAGCGCCTCCATAGCGAGACGATAGCCCTGCCACCCTAGACCGCTTATCGTCCCTTTGGTATGGGGAGCCAAAAGCGAAACGCGGCGGAAAGCTTCTCGGGCGTACACATGGCTCAAATGAACCTCCACCACAGAGGCCTGAAGAGCCGCAACGCAATCCCGAAGGGGAATAGATGCGTGGGTCCATGCACCTGGATTGATGACCACCCCTACTTCTGGTCCATCGACCTCTTGTAGGAAACGCACACAGGCCGCTTCGTCGTTGAATTGCACCGCCTCCAAGGAAACCTCCGGCCAGTGACGCTCCAACCACGCAGACCAGATGGCCCATTGGTCGCTCAGGGTTTGGGTCCCGTAAATCTCAGGCTGACGCTTGCCCAGCTGGTCCAAATTGATGCCGTGAACTACGTAGAGTTTCATGCGCCAAAGGTAGGGAAAGGTCTTCAGCCGCGCTTCTTGTGCAATCCGCCGCCCAACATGGCCTCTAAAAAGCCGATGCCGTAGCCGAACATCATCACGACGGTGCTCGCCACCGGTAAAAAGCCAATTCGAGGGGAGCGGTACTGCATGCCCGCCAGTAAAGAGGGCATCATAAAGTAAAACAGAAACAATCCCACCCACGGGAAGGTCCCCAATGTTTCGAGTAGCATGGACCCGATTGTCCCCAGGGTTAAGAATACCGGAAAGAGATGCGTTGCTTTGAGCTGCCCATTGTGGCGTTGAGCGAGCGCCCACCGGGCGGACCCAAAGCGCCGAACCTGCTTGAAGAACTGTTTCAACGTGCTGCGTCTTTTATGCCAAACCACCGCTCCAGGAATAAGTCCCACCCGGTAGCCCGCTTGCTGGATCCGGATGCTGAGATCGATGTCCTCCCCGGTTTTAAAGTTCAGGTCGTAACCCCCTACCGCATCGAATACAGCGCGTTTCATGCCCATGTTGAAGCCACGTGGGTAGTAGGTTGCCGTTCGTCTTGTCACACCGCGAATCCCGCGT
>DLWR01000098.1 GCA_003444795.1 Cryomorphaceae bacterium | reverse complement strand
TCGGAGCCTCAAGCAGAATTACAGCTTACTGTTTGACCATTTGCAATCCGGCCAAAACGTAATTCACAAAGACGAACTCATGCTCCATGGATTTGATCCAAAGATGAGTACCACCTTTCAACTCATGGAAGACGGAACCCTCTGCTACGGGGTCTACGACCTAGAATACTTTGAGCTCAAGGATCGCTACATTCAGATTCGTCGCACGCCGGCACCAAAACCACCCGGCTGGAAACGGTAAGTGGAGGAATGCACGTAATTTTGTCCGGTGAGTACTCCAACGTCTATTGGAATTATTGGCGGAGGCGCAGCTGGTGTCTTTGCAGCCATTGCGGCAGCGGAGGCCTCTCCAGACACATCCGTGCATGTCTTTGAAAAGTCAGCCACCTTGCTAGGGAAAGTGTTGATTTCTGGCGGAGGAAGATGCAACGTCACGCATGGATGCTTTGATCCGCATGAGTTAGTAGCGTTTTATCCCAGAGGTCATCGAGAGTTGCTCGGCCCATTTACCAAGTTCGCTTGTGGCGACACGATGGAATGGTTTACGGATCGGGGTGTTGATCTCAAAATTGAAGATGATGGGCGCGTTTTTCCCGTGAGCAATCAGTCGAGCAGCATTGCGGATTGCATGATGGAATTTGCTCAGCGCGCAGGTGTTGAATTTCATTTGAAAAGTGGTGTAAAACGCATCGAGCCCCAGGACGGTGGATTTACCCTGCACATGGAATCCGGCGAGCAGCACACTTTTGACCGCGTGCTGGTGGCCACAGGTGGCTCTAAAAAGATGTGGGACAACCTGCACAGCCTAGGCCATAGCATTGTGCCCCCTGTCGCTTCGCTGTTTACGTTTAACATCCGAGATCCTCGCCTCAAGGATCTAGCCGGCGTTTCGGTTCCCATTGTCCGCATTACGCTCCCTGTTGGCGGCTTCGAAACGGAAGGTCCCCTTCTCATCACGCATTGGGGCCTAAGCGGGCCCGCTGTGCTCAAGCTTTCCTCCTTTGGAGCGCGCTGGATGGCTCAGCAGGACTATCGGTTCAACATTTTTGTGAACTGGATTCCAGATGAAGACCCGGAAGATCTCTTTGAAGAGCTGAATGGACATAGAAAGGACTTTGACTTTCAGCGCAAGCGCGTTGTTTCCAATGCACTCTATGGCTTGCCGCTTCGCCTGTGGAAATCGCTTTGTACCCATGCACGCATTCCCGAAACGGCCAATTGGTCGGATTTGCCCAAGCCGGTAGTGCGTCGACTGGCGGAAACCCTGTCAGAGTCTAGTTTTCAAGTGGTGGACAAAAGCACCTTCAAGGAGGAATTTGTCACCGCAGGGGGTGTCGCTCTCGAAGAGGTGAACTTCCAATCCTTTGAGAGCCGCCTGGTTCCCGGACTCTTTTTTGCCGGCGAAGCATTGGATATCGATGCATTAACAGGCGGATTCAATTTCCAGGCTGCTTGGACGGGCGCTTGGTTGGCTGGACATGCCATGGTAGATAGTCCTTTTCGCGGAGACTAAAAAAATTTGCACAATTCCAAAATGCTAATTATTTTAGCATCCTAATTTAAATAGCATAGGCATGGAACTAGCGGCTACACTGAAATCGCTTCGCAAGAAGCACGGCTGGACTCAACAGCAACTCGCTGAGCGCGTTGGACTGAAGCGATCCTTGATTGGCGCCTACGAAGAGGGTAGAGCGGAACCCAAGATTGACAGCCTTCTTGCATTTTCCCGCCTATTTGAGGTCAGTATCGATCGACTTTTAAGCGGAGAGCCTTCCGTTAGGGAGGATGCGACCGTCGATGGCGAACGCTTAGCCGGCCGAAAGCTGCGCGTGCTCGCTGTGCCCATTGACCCAGAAACCAACCGAGAGCGCATCTCACTCGTACCCGTTAAAGCCGCTGCTGGCTACCTAGGAGGGTATGGCGACATTGACTTTGTCGAAGCTCTTCCGCAGTTTTCACTGCCCATTCCAGAGCTTTCTTCCGAGGAAACCCGACGCGTCTTCCAGATACAAGGCGACAGTATGCTGCCTTTTCTGCCTGGATCTTATGTGATTTCCAGCTATGTGCAGGATTGGACCTCGATCAAAACAGGAGAACTCTATGTCTTTCTCACCCAAGACCAAGGAGTTGTTTTTAAGCGCGCCACCAATTACATCGCGAGCACAGGGGAAATTGAGCTCGTTTCTGACAATCCTATTTATGCCCCGTACCGCGTACATGTAGAAGACCTTCTAGAGGTTTGGAAGGTGCAGGGAAGCATACAGTGGGATCTGTCGTCCAAATTTGGAACAGAAGATGCCGTTCTTCATCGTCTAGATGCCCTACAGCAAGAAGTTCGCGCGCTGCGCACAGAACTAGGTAAGTACGTAGCCTAAGGGAATGATTCATGCACCGACATGTTCTTCACATGGACCTGGACAGCTTTTTTGTGTCCGTGGAGCGCCTGTACGACAGCCGCCTCCAAGGTCGCCCTATTCTCATTGGAGGAACCTCTGATCGCGGTGTGGTAGCGTCCTGCAGCTACGAAGCTCGCCAATACGGAATACACTCGGCTAT
>DLWR01000210.1 GCA_003444795.1 Cryomorphaceae bacterium | reverse complement strand
GGACGGGGCCATGGACCTTCCCAGTATTTTGGAGGCGGTCAGTGAAAATGGCTATTCCCGCGTTCCAGTCTTCACTGAAAATCTAGCTACCATAGCGGGTGTCCTTCACGCGAAGGATTTGCTCAAACATTTGGATGCGCCGGAAGATTTTAACTGGGCGAGCCTTGTTCGCCCCGCCTTTTTTGTCACCGAGGGCATGAAAATCGACGATCTGCTGGGTGATTTCCGAGAGAAAAAAATGCACATGGCCTTGGTCGTGGACGAATTTGGGGGCATTTCCGGTTTGGTCACCCTGGAGGATGTCATGGAAGAAATTGTCGGTGAAATCCGCGATGAGTTTGATACTGAGGAGCAACTCTATTCCCAGTTGGATGAGGATACCTATGTGTTTGAAGCTCGAGCGCAGTTATCGGATTTATTCCGCGCTGTCAATTTAGACCCCGATGTACTCGACGCGTATCGCGGCGAGGCGGATACCGTGGCAGGCTTGATTTTGGAGCAGCTGGGCCGAATGCCCCTCAAGGGCGAAGCCATCGAAACAGGCCCGGTCCAGTGGACGGTGGAAGCCTGCGACCGCCGTCGAATTGTTCGTGTCAAAGTAAAAGTGGACCGCGATGACCTCTAAAGCCCGTTGGATTATCGCAGTTAGTGCTGCCTTGAGCCTGGGTACTCTAGCCGTTTGGCTGTGGCCTTCTTCTTCATCCGCCATCCCAAAACCGACAGGGTATTTGCGCATTCAATCCCCGGAGGTGGCGCCTATTTCCTTGGAGGCCTTGACCGATCCCGCATTCCCCTATTCCATGGAAGTGCATGGCTCTGCCAAATGGGAAGGACGCCCAGAAGCGGGATGGGGTGATTTGGTCTACCCTTGGTGCCGCGGCCGAATGCAATTGACCTATAAGCCAGTCCAAGGGAATTTGGGCACGCTGATCGACGACGCGCATACCTTGGCATTTAAGCACTCCGTGGTTGCGGATGGCATCTCCCAAAAGCTATACGTCAATCCGGAGACCAAGGTCTATGGCGTGCTCTTCAAACTGGAGGGCAATGCCGCCTCGAGCGTACAATTTTTTGCCACCGATAGCACGAGCCATTTCATCCGTGGAGCCGCGTATGTCTTTGCCACTCCCAATGCGGATTCGCTGGCGCCCGTCCGTCAATTCTTTGAGGAAGAAGTGATCCGTTATTTGGAAAGCCTCAGCTGGAAGTAATCCCAAAACAAAGGTTTTACTCCCCCTGCCTCGTCAAATTTGAATGAGGTGGATTGAACGCTAAATGGTTTTAAGCGTAAAAGGGAAAAACTTCGGGGTAAAGTGCGAGCCAACCGGCTCTCTAGCGCGAGGGCGTAGCCCGAGCTCCCTAGACTTTTCGGAGCATCAACCATGCCTTGAACGCGCCATCCACCAGTAAGAACCAGGCGATTGCGCTGAGCAGCAAGTGCATGGGCTGCATGAAGCGCGGGATGGCGAAGTAATACATAGCCGCCCCCAAGGCCGTTTCCAGGAGCAAAATGTAGAGCACCCCAGCAGCGCGCACCTTGAGTCCACCCAAGCCAAAAGACTTGCGGTACAACCCATACGAAACCCCCAGAATCAAAAGGCTGAAACTTCGGTGTACTAAGAGCCCGGCCGGCAACTGGGCAATCCAGGAAGAACGGTCGGCTTCCAAGCCAAAAGCTTTGATCAGGACATCCACTTCTTCACGCACTTGCGTACCCATAACGATTTGAACAGCTAACAGCCCAATGAGAATGAGGAAGAGACGATAGGCCTTTTGACGTTCGGCCTCCAAGCCTTCCCGTTGGGTTTCGGCTCGGAGCGCATGCAATTCCCACTCACTGGAGACACTGCGGTAGACCGCGGTTAACAAGGCGAGTAGCAAGAACGCACCAGCCATATGGTAGGTGATTTGGTGCGGTACTAAGTTGCCATCCACCACTACTTTGCCTAACCAAGCTTCGAAGCCTAGCAGTAACAAGGCACCGAGCATGGTAAAGGCCCACTTGGGATGCGATTTCACGCGCCAAAAAATCCAAACGGTCGCCAACACCACGGGCAGTCCAAGCAAAGCTCCCAAGAGTCGATTGATGTATTCAATCCAAGTGTGTACCGGGTTGAAAACGGCATAATCGTGCCGCGTGTAGGCCTCCCATTGGGCAGGATTAAAGTCCCTGCCGGAGGAAATAATCGTCTCGCGGGCCACCCACAAAGTGTCGTTCCGTACAATCATTTGGCCCGGCTCATACAGGGTACTGGGCTGAAAAGTCACCTGGGATTCTTGCGTCGGGGGAACAATGAGTCCAAAGCACGTAGGCCAATCCGGACAGCCCATACCGCTTCCCGTCATCCGAACAACGGAGCCTGCCAAAATCACCAACAAGGTCAGTAAGATCGAAGCTTGGAGCAATCTGCGAAGTACCGCTGTCCATTTTGTTGTGGGGCTGTGTGGCATAGGCACAAAGGTAATCTACCTTTGGCAGCCCATGAATCGCCCTCTCCTCCCTTGGATCCTGTTTACTGCACTGGTATTGGTGTGGGGATCCTCCTTCATTCTGATG
>DLWR01000006.1 GCA_003444795.1 Cryomorphaceae bacterium | reverse complement strand
GCGGGCCGCCGATCTCGCCGAGAAAAAAGGCTTCGACCCTACCTTCTGGACCGGCCACGTCGACCAAGTCGCTAAGGGGCCCGGCGCCCACTATGCGCGAAAGACCTTGAGGCTGGCGAAAATTTACCGAGGCTATTCGGAGGCCATTCGACGTGCTAAGCCTAAGCCCCAAACAGCCCCATTGATGGTGGGGTTCAGAACTGAAAATAGATAAACGGCTGGCTGTCTGCCGAGAGGCTCTGATAGATCAAGAGAACTGCTAGAAGGGCGATGCCCATTTGGGCGAGTACGGGGGCTTTGGCGAAGGCCATTCGATAGCGCTCTTTGTACACCGATGGAATCCAGTGAATGAGGTAGCCCAACACCATCACCGTTAAAGGTTTCCAGAACCCTAAGACAATATCGTCGGCCAGGGTCCAATCCATAGCGGTCCAGGTTCGGGACAAGATGCTTAGCGCTTCGTCCCAACCGGGAGAACGGAACCAGGCCCGGGTAAGCGTGATAAAGAGCAGTGTAGTCGCCACCCCAAACAAGCGACCCAACCAACTCGCACGCGGATTCCAAGGTCGGATTTTGGACCAGAGTTTATAGCCGACCAATCCAAGGCCATTCAGACCACCCCACGTCACAAAATTCCAAGAGGAACCGTGCCAAAATCCTCCCAGGAGCATCGTGAGCATGACGTTGATGTTGGTATTGAGCCATTGCCTAAACACGCGGAAAACTCGAGTTAACACAAACAGCAGGAGAATTGCGGCCGCAAAGGCCACAGGAACTAGGAAGGAATCTGCCATCAGACTGACCACAAAGAGGGCCACAAAAACAATGGTATAGGAAGCAAAAGAACCTTGGCGGTTGCCTCCTAGTGGGATATAGAGATAGTCTCGCAACCAGGTGCTCAAGGAAATATGCCAACGCCTCCAGAAATCCGAAACACTTAAGGCCTTGTAGGGAGAGTTGAAGTTTTTTGTCAAGGTGAAGCCCATGAGCATCGCCACACCTATGGCCACATCCGTGTAGCCGCTGAAGTCGGCATAGACCTGTAGCGAATAGGCAAAAAGCGCGAGCAAACACTCCAAACCGCTGTATAGGGTTGGTTGCGAAAAGACCCGATCGGCAAAATTGCTGGCGATGTAATCCGCCAAAATGAGTTTTTTCAGCAAGCCGTTGAGGATCCAGAAGAAGGCCATTCCAAATGCGGCCCGACTCAGCGTGTAAGGTTTGTAGAGCTGGGGGATGAATTCGGAAGCTCGGACAATGGGGCCGGCCACCAATTGGGGGAAGAAACTGACATAAAAGCCAAAATCCAAAACGCTTTTTACGGGCTCAATTTTGCGGCGGTAAATGTCAATGGTATAGCTCATACACTGGAATGTGTAAAAGGAAATACCCACCGGCAGCAAAATGCGGTCTTCGACAAAATCGGTCCCAAACACGCTGTTGCTAAACTGCGCGTAATGCGCTACTGGCGTCCATTCGATGCCAAAGCCATCTGCCAAAAAGTCCGCAAAGAAGTAGGGATACTTAAAGTAGCAGAGCACGCCTAAATTGGTCAGAACACTGAGGGCGACCCAGGATTTCCGCTTCCATTCGGCCGTGGTTTGGAACAACTGCTGCCCAATGGAATAGTCCACCATCGTAGAGAACAAGAGCAGGAAAAAGAAGGTGCCGCTGGTCTTGTAGTAGAAATAGACACTCACCAAGAATAAAAAGGCATTCCGAAGAGCCAAACGCCGGTGCACGCCCTGATAGACCATCAAGACAATGGCAAAGAATACCCAAAATCCCACCTCTGTGAAGATGATGGGCTGCTTAGCACTGAAGGCCAGCCAGATAGGCAGATGATGTAAAAGCCACTCCATCATAAGCTTTCGGTTGGTGGTGGTACTGGGGCAAAGGGACGCGTGTACCGCTCGACATACCAATCCAACATAGCATGGGCTAGCCAATCGGCTTGAATGGCATAACCGGCTCGGGTCATGTGGATGCCGTCCTTGGCGGCCCAGCCTTTTCGAATCCAAAAGGACATGGAGCGTGCACCACCCATTAAGTGGTAAAAGTCATGAACTGCAGCCCCATGGCGTTTCGCCAAGCGCATCATGCAGCGATACACTACCTCCCCATGTGGATTGTAGCGACCCTTGTAATAGCTGTCATTATCGGTTAGGAAGATAAAGGCGGCTTGTGGATTGACCAGTCTAACCCAAGCCATCAAACTGTCGTAATTAGCCTCGTACGCCGTCGAATCAAACTGTCCCGAAGGTTTGTATGCGTCATTAATGCCCAGGCCAAAGATGACCACATCTGGGGGGAAGGCCCGAAGCTGGTCCACAAATCGGTCGCACTTCAGGTAGCTATGCGTAGCTGCCCCGTTAGCACCAATAGCGTGGTAACGCAAGCCTACCGGCTGATTCATCACCTGAATGCCTTCTAGGGAAAAATAGGTTTGATCTGGGTGCGTGCGGAATAGATGAAAAGACACGGTATCCTGGGGCTCCTGATAGCGTGCCTCACAGGCTTGCAAGGCCGTATTGTACCAAACCGTATCCGGTGCACCGCCAAAAGCCAATCCATAGGAGGAATCGCTGGGCATGGCAAAAATGCGGACATGCGTAAATCCAAATGGCTCTTCGGTGCTATAAACCTTGACCTCAGCAGTGCTGTCCCGGGTCCACGCCCGAATGCCCGAAACGCCCCATGGACCCTCATGCGTAGGAACGGAGCATCGTTGTCCCGTCCACTGGTTGAGGTTATTGGTCCAGACCTTGTAGCTGGATGGATTGTTCGTTCGGGCCAAGGAAAAAGGGAAAAAGAAGCCTCGTTCGCCCTGGAGCCCCGGAGCAGTGGCTTGTAAGTGGTAGCGGATGGCATCCGTCAAGAGTCCCGCTTGAACGTGGGAGCCCCCCACGTGCAGAATATGAATTTCTTCTTTGCCCGCAAAGACCAAGCGGTCCATTTTTTCAAAGAACGGGGTGAAGGCGCTATCCCCTCGTGGGAAGAGCAAGGTGTTTTGGCCTGCGGGTATGGGCGCTGGATTGGGCAAGGAGCGAACCGCCACAGGCTGGGCCCTCAGCACGAGTTCACTTATCCCTATGGCCAGGAATAGAATGACCTTAACCTTAATCATGGCGGGCTAATTCATCGTTCATGGCTTCCACCAATGCCGTGGCCACCTTTTTCGCTCCTTTTGGGGTAAAATGGATGTGGTCCGCACCTGCTAGGGGTGGATTGGTATTGACCCATTCCGCCATGCTTCCTGGCCCACCCATATAGTCCATCACGTCGAAAAAGCCCGCACCTTCCGCGAAGGCGGCTCGGCGTAACGCGTCTCGCACATCGTCCACAAAGGGATAGCTCACCCAGTCCATACCTTCCTTCACCGCCATGTCACTGGGGCCGATAACCAAGATATCAGCAGCAGGCAAGGCCTCTTGGAAAAGGCGAATTTGACGACGAAACGCCTCGCCATAGCGCTCCACGGCCTCTTTAGATTTGAAATAGGGGACGGCATTGCCACCGAATTGCAAAATGACCAAGGCCACCGGTTGCCGCTGCAAGGACTGTATAAAATGTGGCCGATCCATCCGACTAAAACTCAAACCATCCGCACCGCGCATGGCTACGTTGTCCACGGCTAAACCTTGGGTACCGTCCATGGCCAAGCCATAAAAATCAGGGCTGGCACCTTTGAATTCGAGTCGAAGCGACTTTACAGGCGTAGTCGCCACCGCTTTTAGGGCACCGCCACGGGCAGCGCTGTCCAAATATTCAATTTTCCACAGGGTATCGTTGGCAAACCACTTCACTTCCAATGGACCTTGTGCTGGGCCATGCAGCAAAGTGAATTGTTTGCTTTGCCGCGCTCGGGCATAGCCATAGCTTCTGGGGCTAAATCGAACGACCGCATCGGGACCTGTTCCTTCTCTAGACTGGTACCGGTGTGATATTCCACGGGGTCCGTACTTATTGCTCGGGCTTTTGTCGTTTTTACGCCCAAAGCTCACCATACGCGTCCAAGATCCCTCTGCGCTGGAGGCAACGGCCGCCATGGGCACAAAGGGTACCAACGGTTGCATCCCTGGGCCCTCCCCGCCATACGCGCGCTGGAGCGCATCTCGCAGATCACCGGTAATGCGGTCCCCCTCAATTTGTGAATCGCCAAAGTGAATAATGCGCGCAGACCCCCCTTGCCGAACCTTTTCCAAGGCCACCACCAGCTTGGAGAATCCCATGCTATCCTCCGGCGAAAACTGAATAAAGCCCTGTCCAGGCTTTGGCTTTTTACGAGGCGTTTCCCCCTGCGCGGCCAGACTATCCTGAATGGCCCATTCACGGGCCGAATCTTCCAGAGCCATGGCTTCCGCTTCTTTTTCTAAGGAAAAATCCTCCCACGGACGCCAGGTGGGAAGTCGCAGAACCAAGGACTCTGAAATGGACCACTCAGCGCGGGGATTCACCACGCTCAGCAATCCAAAGGATCCAAGGACTCCAACGACAAAAATGAAGGTGTGCCAGGGCTGGCGCTCTTTACCATCCATGGGCTAGAGCGGAATTTGAAGGATTTGCCCCACGTGAATGGTTTCTCTCCCCCCATTCGCTTCCAAAAGTTGCGCAAGGGAGTGTTGGGGAAATTTTTGATGAATCTTCCACAGGCTGTCGCCCGGCTGAACTTTGTAGGTCGTGTAGGTAGGTATGGCTGCCAAATTAGGGGCCTCCTGCGAAAGGGCGGCTTCGACCGAAACCTTGGGCCGCGCATACACCGCTCGAAGTCCGGACGCCGGGTTCTTCTTCGCAGATTCCAATTGCGCGGTAGAATTTGTCAACTCCAGCGCCGTCCAGCGTTGCACGTATGCGGGGCCATAGACCAGAGCAAAATCCGCTTGGGCACTGTCTCCCAGCTCACAGTAATACTCCAGCCACAAGGTTTCCGCCAAGTGGAAGGCCTTCGCAGAGTCCAAACACGCAGCGCTCTCCCAGCCAAACCGGGCAGGCGCAATAGGGTGCAAACCAAAAGGGCCCACGAAGGCCACTTCTGCATTAGGAGTCCCTTGTGATTCATGCTGCCAGAGCAATTGATAGCCTCGAATTAAACTGGGATAATAGTACAGAGGCTGGCTCGCCGAAAGGGCAGCGGTCCAAACCAGAAATCCGAGTAGAATCCTACGACGCATACATCAAAAGTACCAAGTCTATTCGGGCATTTCCAGGGCACCTTCAACAACTTTTCAACGAATAAAGCGGCTTTTTGGTACCCCTATGCAGCGGCAGCGAAAGCCCTATCTTGATGGCATGAAAACCATGTCTACCCTACTCACCGCAGCCGTTGTAGTCGGTATCAGCACGGCTTGCGGCCTCATTGGCCCCAAAGCTCCAGAAACTACCGCCGCCACCGACATAGCTGATTCACGGCTCCAATCCCGATTCCCAGGCTACACCTTGACCGAATACCAAGCGGGAGAATCTCTCTACCAGACACAATGCAGCCGTTGCCACACCCTTCACCCCGCTTCCATTTTAAATGAGGAGCAATGGACGGCCATCATCCCAAACATGGCAGGCAAAGCCAATCGCAAAGCGGGCGGTGA
>DLWR01000007.1 GCA_003444795.1 Cryomorphaceae bacterium | reverse complement strand
CAGAATGATCGCCCAGTTCATCTTTGCCCTTGCGCTAGCTTCGGGTGCAGGCCTCTTTACCCTGCAAATCATGCGCTTGCGAAAAGGACTGGCTTTGGCGCGCAAAACGGACCGCCATGATCAAAAATCCGAGCGCTGGAAGACCATGGCCCGGGTCGCCTTGGGCCAGGGAAAAATGGGCAGTCGCCCTCTGGCAGCGGCCTTCCACCTCATTGTGTATGTGGGCTTTGTCCTCATCAATTTGGAGGTAGTTGAAATCCTGCTGGACGGTCTGACGGGCCAGCATCGCATCCTTCAAGCACCTCTCGGTGGCCTGTATACGGCAGCCATTAATTTCTTTGAAATTTTGGGCGTTCTCGTCATTCTCGCCTGCGTGGTGTTTCTTGTGCGGCGCTGGTTTGGAGGTATTGGCCGCTTTGCGCACAGCGATTTGACGGGCTGGCCAAAGCAAGATGCGGCCATCATCCTGTACACCGAGATCGTATTGATGACGGCCTTGCTCATTATGAATGCGGCCGAAGCAGCCTTGCCCGATGGCCATGCGCCCTTCATCGTGGCGCAGTTCTTGGCCCCTCTGTTTGTTGGTTTTAGCCCAGAAGCGCTTCACATCTGGATGGAAGGGGCGTGGTGGTTCCACTTCCTGGGCATTTTAGCGTTCCTGAATTACTTGCCCAAAAGCAAGCATTTTCACATCATCCTCGCCTTCCCAAACACCTGGTACAGCAAACTAAGTCCGCGTGGACGCATTCCTGCCATGGCCTCGGTCACCCGTGAAATCAAAGCTATGCTCGACCCGAGCTATGTACCGGATTCTGCCGAGGCGCCTGCACGTTTTGGCGCCATGGACATCGAAGATCTCCACTTTGTCAATGTGCTCAATGCCTACAGTTGCACAGAATGCGGACGGTGCACCAGCGAATGCCCGGCCAACCAAACAGGAAAGAAGCTTTCACCACGAAAAATCATGATGGCCACACGTGACCGCGTGGAACAACTCTTAACAACCCCTGAAAATTCCGACACGCTGCTGGACCATTGGATCAGTCGTGAGGAACTCTGGGCCTGTACCACCTGCAATGCCTGTGTGGAAGCTTGCCCGCTCAATATCGACCCCTTGGACATCATCCAGCAAATGAGGCAGTACCTGGTGATGGAAGAATCCGCTGCGCCTGCCTCGCTAAATACCATGATGAACAACGTGGAAAACAATGGCGCTCCCTGGGCCTACCCCCAGGCAGACCGCGCCGTTTGGACCACAGAAAACTAGAAGCGGATGAGCACCAAGGACCTCCAAGAAATTACCGTAAACGGCCAAAAAATTAGCCCCGTTCTCCCTGAGGATGTCAAGAATTACTTGATCGATATAGACGGAACGATTTGCGACGACATCCCTAACGAGGAGCCCGAGCGCATGGCCACGGCGGGTGTGTACCTCGATGCCCTGGAAACCATCCAAAAGTGGTTCGCCGAAGGACATGTTATCACCTTCTTCACCTCACGGACGGAGGAGCACCGCGAAGTCACGGAAACTTGGCTCAAACGCCACGGATTCCCTTACCATGGATTGCTCATGGGCAAGCCCCGCGGTGGCAACTACCACTGGATTGACAACCACATCGTTCGCGCCACGCGCTACACGGGAGCCTTCACGGATCTCGTACGCAAGCCCGCGACCATTGAAGTATTTGAAGATTAAACTGCTATGAGCGAAGCCTTGCACATCCCTACCCTAGCCGAACTCACACAACGCGGAGAAAAGCCCGATGTGCTTTTCTGGGTGGGCTGTGCCGGTAGTTACGACGACCGGGCCAAGCGCATCACCAAGTCCTTTGCCCGCTTGCTGCATCGCTCCGGAGTGAGCTTTGCGATTTTGGGCGCAGAAGAAGGATGCACTGGGGATCCCGCACGCCGAGCAGGGAACGAATTCCTCTATCAAATGCAAGCCTTGGCCAACATTGAGGTCTTGAATGCCTACGAAGTCCAACGGATTGTAACCACCTGTCCGCATTGTTTCAACACGCTGAAGAATGAGTATCCTGAACTCGGGGGTACCTATGAAGTCTTCCACCACACCCAATACCTGCAGACCTTGCTGAAAGAGGGTAAACTCAAAGTGGAGGGCGGAGCATTCAAGGGGAAGCGCGTAGTCTTTCACGATCCTTGCTACTTAGGGCGGGTCAACAACGAATACGAAGCCCCTCGCGAGGTACTTGGGCAGCTTGAGGCGGATCTCATCGAACTAAAGCGCTGCAAAAAGAACGGGCTGTGCTGCGGTGCTGGAGGTGCTCAAATGTTTAAGGAGCCTGAAAAAGGCAACAAAGACATCAACCACGAACGCGCCGAAGAGGCCCTGCAGTCTGAACCTGCCGTCATCGCTACAGGATGTCCCTTCTGCAATACCATGTTGACCGACGGAGTCAAACACTTTGAAAAAGAGGGGTCCGTGAAGGTTTTGGACATTGCTGAAGCCCTCGATCAGTCCCATGGCGCTTAAAGATTGGAACGATCTCCCGAGCGAAAGCCGGTTTTGGTGTTTTTCTGCCGCAGAACCATGGGTAGCAGAACAAGACAGCCTCATTCACGAACATCTGACCGCCCTATGTGAAACCTGGGCGGCTCACGGCACCCCCATTCAGGCAGGCTATACTACTATCGAACGCCGACTTATTGCCCTAGCCGTGGATGAGCACCACCATGCGGCGAGCGGATGCTCCATTGACAGCCGCATGAAGGCTTTAACCGCCCTTAGCGATGCCCTGGGCATTGATCTCTTTGGCCGAATGCACCTCTACATCCGGAGCAGTTCTTCGGATGCCTGGTCCTTGACCAGCTTGGGGGCTGCGCGTAAAGCGGAGGGCTTCTTCTTGAATACGGTGGCCAGCTGCAAAGGCGACTGGGAATCCATCCTGGCTTTCGAAGGGTCTTGGCTGCAGCCTGCCAAGCGCGCGTAGCCGCCTGTTCAATGGCAAAACTGAAGCGCATAGGGTCCAAGGCCTCTGGCTGGACCCAGATAAATTGCTCGCTATTTTCGGTGGGAACCTCCCACGTTGAAACAGTTGGAATGCGCTCCAAGGCTTCAGTATCTACTGCCTGAACGCGGTAAAAAAAGGCTTGAACCTGATAGTCCGGGTCAAACGCCGATTGTACCGGAAAGTCATTGAAGAACAGACATTCCGCGACATCGATGTCGAGCTGAAGTTCTTCTAGAAATTCGCGCTTGAGCCCTTCCTCGTGGCTTTCGCCCCATTCCAACCCACCTCCGGGGTATTTGATTAAAGGCTGTCCTTTGAATCGCTCGAGCGCCACCAATACTTCGCCGGAGGACCTCTGAAGAAAGCCGTAAATGCGGTGGGTGTAGCACTTCATGCCCCTAAGCTACGGTGGCGCGAAGCATTTCTCGCTTACCTGGTGGGCCAGGGACATGTTCGGTGGCATAGCCCAAGGATTGGACCGCTCTGAACACATGGCCGCGTGCACAGTACGTTACCAGGCAGCCATCCGGGTGTAAGGCCTTCAACCAGGGATGAAGCGCTTCGCAGGTCCAGAGTTCGGGCTGCTGGGTGGGGGAAAAAGCGTCATAAAAGACACAATGCATGTCCCCAGGGAGGGCCACTTCAGGTGCTTGTCCTTGAACAAAGGTGGCCTTCACCCATTCATCTTCGTATACCTCCGATCGTATCCAGGCTTCGCGCAGCGCTTCTGCGATGGGCATCCAGCTGGGGACCACAGGCCAGCCTGATTTCCAGGCCTCCCATTCGGAATCACTAGGAAGCGCTAGGTCAATGCCCGTGTAGCTGAATTTTTGGCGGTGTTTGAGCGCCCATTCGGCCGCCAGCGCTGCATTGAAGCCCGTTCCTGCCCCCATTTCCAACACCTGCAACTCGGAAAATGGCTTCTGCCCCACATATTCCAACCCTTGTGCGATATATACGTGTAGGGCTTCCGTCAAGGCACCATGCCGCGAATGAAAGGCACAGCCCCAACGATCGCTTTCTAAGGAGGGACTTCCGTCGCGGGTCATCACCCGCTTGTTCACGGCTGGACTTTGATTTTTTGAATGCGTGAGATAGGACCTGGGCAATGCTCTTGGTGGCAGGCAACACAGGTGCCAATGGCCGCGTTAAACGCAGTCAATCGCTCCTCGCGACTGTCCTGACGCTCAATACTCGCGCGCAATTCCTCCAACTGATCCAAGTAGGCCTCCGAATAGCCGGCAAAGCTGGGCTTGATGTCAGAAGGTTTAGTCGGAGCATCCGTCGCCATGGTTTGATGGGTTTGCATAAGTGCCTCGACCTCTTCCACGGTCAAGGTCCCTTCATCCGCCTTTGCCCGCAAGGTTTCCATGTCCTTGGCCATATCGCGCATGGTCAAAGCCAGTTCACTGGCTTGGTAGAGGCCACTTCTCGGTACTTCCATCGCGGCTTCCTCCTCCGCAGGTGCTTGGCAGCCCACTACCAGGGCGAGGGACCAAAGAAAAAGGCCTGTCAACCAGGCCTTTCGGTTAGTGTTCATGGCTGCTGTGATCGTGCTCTTCCACCTCCGCTTCTGCAGCTGCGCGCTCTTTCTTTGCGAGGGCAACCCCCGTGGCTAGGACGCTGTAACTCACTCGGGGCTCCGTGATGGCTGCAATGGCGGAATCCGATGCACCTGCATCTTCTGCTTGGTGACGAAGCCATTCTACGCTCAGCGTATCCACGGTTAAGCCTCCTTCGACAAAGGCGATTTCAGAGGCGGCATCCATGGGTACGAAAAATCCATAGTCCTTGAATCGAACTAAGGCTTCTTCCCCGTTGCCGAGGTCCAACTGCATCCAGCAGCCTTTTACTTGACAAACGGAAGAGATAGGCGCTGAAAAGGTCGCATAGACAGAGTCTGTTCCCCCTTGCAACTGGGCAAGCAAGGCGCTCAATTGGGTCGTATCGCCTACTTGGACTGTATCACCAAAGTAGTCATAGGAAATCTGCGCTTCAGGTTGCGCTTCAGGGCTTGTACAGGCGGCGAGAAGCGCCACCGCGGGAATCAAAATGCGTTTCATCGTTTGGCTTTTTACAAAGATACAATCAATCCTTTGTACCTTTGCACCGGCTTTAAAGCCGACCGAAGCAACCCTTCCTTGAATACGCTTATGAAAGTCATTCCTACTACCGAGTCACGCATTTCCACCATCGATTTCAACAACCTTGGTTTTGGAGCAGGACTTTCGGATCACGTCTTTATCTGCGAGTACAAGAACGGTCAATGGGGCGAAGGAATTATCCAACCTTACGGCGCGCTCAAGCAAGGGTTAGGCCTTCATGCTTTGCACTACGGTCAAGCTGTTTTTGAAGGTCAAAAAGCCTACCGCCAAGCAGATGGCAGAATCGCCATCTTCCGCCCAGAACGCAACTGGGAGCGCTTGAACAGGTCAGGAGAACGCATGCTGATACCTGCGGTTCCGAAAGAAATTTTCATGGAAGGCTTGAGCGAACTCATTCGCCTCGATGCAGAGTGGGTCCCCCGCGGCGAGAACACCGCCTTGTACCTCCGTCCCTTCTTGTTTTCGAGTTCAGAGTTTGTCGCTGCTCGCCCTTCAGAGGAATACACCTTTGCTATCGTGACCAGCCCAGTAGGAGAACTCTACACCAAGCCGGTCAAGGTAAAAATTGAACAGCATTTCACTCGTGCCTCGCAAGGAGGTGTAGGCTATACCAAGGCTGCAGGCAACTATGGTGGCGCCTTTTTAGCAACCCGCCGCGCAGTGGAAGAAGGCTTTAGTCAAGTTCTTTGGACCGACCATGCGGAGCATGCCTACCTGGAAGAAGCAGGCACGATGAATGTAGCCTTCGTGCTCAACGACACCCTCGTTACACCTGCGCTTTCCGATCGCATTTTGGAAGGCATCACCCGCGAATCCATCCTCATTCTTGCGAAGGAATGGGGTATTCCCGTTGAAGAGCGCCGCATTTCCGTTGATGAAATTGTGGCCGCAGCGAAGAACGGTAGTCTACAAGAAGCATTTGGCATGGGGACGGCTGCCGTCGTGAGCCCCATTGACGGTTTAGGTTATCAAGGGGAGATCCTCCCTGTTCCTGCCCAGGTTAATGGTGTGGCTATGCGCATGAAGAAGGCCTTAGCAGATATTCGCTATGGCCGAGCAGCCGACGCCAAGGGTTGGATGTACCATCTCTAAAATCCCAGCTGGCGCTGAATCATTTGATCAACGCCTTGGCATAGCGCAAGGGGGTCTTGGGCACGCCATCCGCCGAATCGGTAGCGTTCACCGGCCCAAAGGTAACGGGTCAAACGAGCATCGGCTAGATCCTGCAGGACGTGGTCGCGCGCATTAAGCATAACCACCCAGCCGCCTTCCGTCTCTTCTGCCCATTCGGCATAGTAGTCGCTCTCGCCCGCGTGAAAATTCAGAAGGTTATCGGCAATCAGCAGAAATTTATCGATGCCCTGCACTAAAAGTGGATCCGCAAAGCGTCGCTTGACTTCCATCACATCGTTGTGAATGGCGTCATTCCATTCCCCGATCAGTTCAAGTACCACGTAGCCTTGCTCGTAGTCTGCAAAGAGCTGCTTGACGAACAAGGTTTCGCAGCCCACGCTGTCCCATTCTGGGTGAATGACAAAGTCGTACATGCGGTGGTAGCCCATTTCCGGCGCACCCTGCTCCAAATAAAAGGGGCAACGAGGATCCTCCGTCGCCCGATAGCGACTTTCCCAACCCGAATGTGGCTTTAATTCATGCATGGCGTAAACTCTTCCGCAAAAATGCGGTTCTTTTGTCCATGATGCACACGTTTTTGATAACTGGCGGAACGGGTTTGGTGGGGCAGGCACTTACCCGCTTGCTTGAGAAGGAAGGACATTCCGTTCGGCACTTATCTACGCAAAAAGGAGCATCTCCAGGGCGCTTCTACTGGGATCCTCAGCAAGGGTATTTGGATTCAGCCGCCTTAGAGGGTGTTAGCCATGTGATTCATTTGGCGGGCGCCAATGTCGCAGAACGCTGGACCACCGCGCACAAAAAGGCCATCGTGGACAGCCGCATTCAAGGTAGTGCTGCTCTGGAAACAGCCATAGCCGCACTTCCTGATACCTCCCGCCCCAACGTCTTCGTTAGTGCCTCGGCCGTGGGCATCTACCCCAACCATCCGGACCACCTCTACACGGAGGAAGAAGGCCATCCGCAAGGGTTTTTAGGAGAGGTCGTTCAAAAATGGGAGGCCAGTGTGGATCGCTTGGCGGATTTGGGGCTGCGCGTGGCCAAACTTCGCATTGGCATTGTACTGGGTAAAGGTGGCGGCGTGCTCGACACCCTCCTCCCCATTTTTACCTGGGGCCTTGGGGCACCGCTTGGAAATGGACGCCATTGGATGCCCTGGATTCACGTGGATGACCTTGCACGTCAATTTGCATATTTGGCCCTGACGGACACGGCGACCGGTATTTGGAATGGCGTGGGACCCTATTCGGTAACCAATGCGGATTTTTCCCGTACCCTAGCCTCCACCCTTCGACGGCCCTATTTCTTTCCCTACGTCCCTGCTTGGGCCCTGCGCTTACTGATGGGTGAAATGGCCCAGGTTGGGCTGATGAGTACGCGGTGCTCGGCTGCAAAATGGGAAGCTGCTGGGTTTAATTACGACTACCCCACCTTGGAATCTGCCCTGAAGAATCTCTTGCGCAAATAAAAAAGCCCCGGCTTGCACCGAGGCCTTCACCCAATCAATGGCTCGCTCCTTAGAGCTTAGCATTCACATTAATCATGATGCCCAAATCATCAGAAATCAAGTTGTCCTTCGCCAAATCCACAATGCTCGTAGAGGCGTACATTACACCCCATTGCTTGCGGTCAATGTTGAAAGAAGGTGCCGTCAATGTGAACGTTGAATCGCTGACCGTCACATTTGCAAGGAATTGAATGTTGTTGGTGACACCACGTAAGGTCAAGTTACCAGCAATGAGGCTGTTAAATTCGCCTTCCTGAACCGTTACGTTGGTAATTTCAAACGAAGCCGTAGCAAACGAATCCACCGCAAAGAAATCCGCGCTCTTGAGGTGACCCACCAAGTAGTCCTTCTTTTCTTGTGGCAACGCTTCATCGGTACAAACGATGCTGTTCATGTCCAAGGTAAAGATTCCTGAAACCAAAGCGCCATTTTCTACACCCACGGATCCTTCGGAAATCGCCAAGGTGCCTGCATGACCATAGTTTTCTACAAAGGGTTTGTGGCCGAACCACTCAATGCCAGAAGCGGCTGCATCTACCGTGTAGGATTGACCGCCTTGTGCGGCATCTTGTGCGTCAGTAGCATCTACCGAACCTTGACCACAGGCCACCGCGAGAAGCGCTGCTGCAGAAAGAGAAAGAAGCTGTTTCATTTTAATAGTTGTTTAAACATTTTTTAGGGAGCCACAAATATAGGCACGTGACCAGATGTTCAAACATCTTTTTGACCGATTCGTTCAACCCGTATTTTTACACCATGGAGTACCGCGATCAATTCCGCATCCCACCGGCCTTTCTCATCGTGATGGGCATTAGCCTCACGACTACACTCACCATCATTATTTCTGTCGGCTGGACAGATTTGGCCGCCTTTTTTACCGGGCGCCCCACGGAAGAAGGGGCTACGCTTTTTTACGTCTTACTCGGGGTAATTGCCTTGGAAGTCGGTGTGGCTGCCATGACCACCTCTTGGTGTCGACTTGTCATGAACGCCCTTGGAATAGGGGTTATTTACCGACCATTTGTGTGGGCATGGAAATGGCGGACGTGGAATGAAGTTCAAGGGGTCACCCTAGCCAAGCTGAGTCCCTTAGGGGACTTTGGGGGATGGGGCCTCCGCATCAACAGTTTTGGGTCCCATAAAAAAGTGCATGCCTATGCGTTTGATGAAGGGACCTATGCCCTCTTTGCTCTGAATACGGGCCGAACAATTGCCTTCCAAATTCGCGATATGGCGTCCTTTCGTGATATCCTCACACAGTACGCTCCTGAGCTACCGGTAGACGACCCTAAGAACCTGCTCGGCCGTTAAGCCTGACCCTCTTCCCCGAAAAACTGCTTTTCGTAGAGATTGGCATACGCTCCTCCGCGAGCCAACAGCTCCTCATGACGGCCTTGCTCCACGACGAGACCCTTGTCTAAGACGACAATTTGATCGGCGTGAAGGACCGTTGCCAAACGGTGTGCAACGACCAGTGAAGTTCTGCCCTCGGTCAATTTTACCGTAGCGCGCTGAATCCACTCTTCCGCTTGAGAATCAATGCTCGATGTAGCTTCATCGAGAATGAGCAAACTCGGTTGGCGCAAGTAGGCCCGTAAAAAGGCCAGCAATTGGCGCTGTCCGGTACTCAACATGCCTCCGCGCTCCTTCACATCGTAATCCAGACCTCCGGGAAGGCTGCGCAGGAATTCAGCAATCCCCATAGATTCGGCTGCGGACCAGATGGCCTCATCCGAGATAGGGCGGTATACCGTCACATTGTTTCGGACCGTATCCGAAAAGAGGAAGACGTCTTGCTGCACGAGGGCGACGTGCTTTCGAAGGGAGTTCAAACTCCAATCCCGCAGCCTCACGCCGTCCAGCTGAATTTCCCCTTCGGTCACCGGATAATAGCCCATCAATAGATGCACCAGGGTACTCTTTCCCGAACCCGTGGCTCCTACCAGCGCCCACGTTTCACCGGCTGGAATCTCAAGATCGATTCCTTTCAACACGGGCTCTTCCGGGAGATAGGAAAAGTGCACCTGCTTAAACTGCACTTCGCCGGAAACGGTGGAAGCGACATGGCCGCCTGAAGGCTCCATTTCCAGCTGGTCCTCGATGAGTTTAAGCACGCGGTCACTGGCCACCATCCCCATTTGCAAGGTGTTAAATCGGTCCGCCAATTGGCGAAGCGGTCGGTACAACAAGTTGATAAAGAGTATCAAAGCCGTCAGGTCTCCAATAGTAATGTTCGCACCCCCTGCTGCTGCCAATCCGCCGTACCAAATGGCCAAGCCGATGCTGACGGCGGAAAGCATTTCGATGATGGGAAAGAACAAGCTGAAATACCAGATCGAACGGATGTTCGCAGCGCGGTGCTTCGCATTGATGACTTCAAAGCGCTGAAATTCCTTGTTCTCCCGCGTAAAGATCTGAACGATGGCTATGCCGGTAATGCGCTCTTGCACAAAGGCATTCAAGGCCGCTACTTGGTTTCGGACATCCGTAAAGGCCGACTTAATGCTTTTTTGGAACCACCTGGTTGCGATGTAGAGGAAGGGAATGACCGAAAGGCTAATGGCGACCAAAGCGGGATCAAACAGGAAGAACATGACCGCCACCATGACCACAATTTTGAAGAGGTCGCCAAAAATCACCAGCAAGCCATCCGAAAAAATATCCGCCATCGTCTCCACATCAGAAACGGTACGCGTCACCAAGGTTCCCACGGGGGTCTTGTCAAAGAAGGGTATCTTGAAGTGAAGGAGCCGTCCAAAAAGGGTGATCCGAATGTCCTTGATCACGCGCTGTCCCAAATCATTGGTCGCGTAGATGAAGGCAAACTGCCCGAGTGCTTCCAACACGAGGGTCGCACACAGAAGGAGCATGGACGCATACAAGGCCTCCCAGTCCGCTTTGGCAACCGCGTCATCTACCCCTTGACGCACCAATACAGGACGCGCGGTAGTTAATGCCCCCATCAGCACAGAAAGCAGTGCCGCAGCGATGGTCTGCCAGCGGTAGGGCTTTGCATAGTCTAATACGCGACGCAGCACCTGCCAGTCAAAGGCCTTTCCGGAAACTGAAGGTTTAGAAGGGGGCTTGCTCGCGCTCATGGAAGGGGGAAATTGGGTAGGTGACGCCTGCAAAAGTAAGGCCGTGGGCGGGTGCGGAATCTCCGGCCTCGGGGCGCTCACCGCCCTGCAGCAAATCTTCCCAAGCTTCCCAACTGCGTTTGCCCAGGGCATGCTCGACCATCGTGCCCACCAAGGATCGAACCATGTTGCGCAGGAAGCGATTGGCGCGCACCTCAACAACCCACGCATCTCCCTGATCAACCCAGCGCGCGTGCTCTATCGTACACAACGTGGTTCCGGTATGGCTACCTGTTCGCGCAAAGGCTGAAAACTCCGTCGTCGTAAAAAGGCTGGCGGCCGCCCGGTGCAGTTTCTCCAGATCCATGGGCCGCTGGTAGTACCACGCCACATCGGTATCAAAAGCGTTTTTACCCCGACGAAGTACATAGCGGTATGCCCGTGAAGTCGCGGAAAAGCGCGCATGAAAATCCTCCGATACGGGCTGGATTTCATGGACGGCAATACGCGGAGGCAGAAAACGGTTGAGGCGGTAGGTCAAATCTGCTACGTCCAAGCTTTCTGATCCCTCAAAATGCGCCACGTAATTGGCGGCATGCACTCCGGTATCTGTTCGGCCAGCTCCCACCACTTGAGTTTCGCACCGAAGCAAAGAGGAAAGCGCTACTTCCAACTCTCCTTGGACCGTTTTTTGGCCAGGCTGGATTTGCCATCCGCTATAGGGCGCACCGTGATACGCCAAGCGCATCGCATACCGTGGGTTTTCCGACTTTTGCATAGATGAATGCCAAAGGTACTGCGCGCCGAATCCTTTTACTCTCCGACACCCATTCTCACATGGATGCCGATATTCTGCGCCATGCAGAGGAGGCGGATGAAATCTGGCATGCCGGGGATATCGGGGGTATCGCTGTACTAGATGCCCTTTCCGCTGTCAAGCCGCTTAGAGCCGTACACGGCAACATCGACGATGCCAGCATGCGCCGTGAAGCGCCAGCAGATGTGGTCTTCGAGGTGGATGGTTTGCGTGTTTGGATCACACATATTGGAGGCGTGGCAGGCCGCTTGCCTAGTCCCATCAAAAAGAAACTTGCCGAATACCGCCCGAACGTCTTTGTCTGTGGCCACAGCCACATCTTACGCGCTGGCCATGATCCTTCGGGGGTTCTTTGCTTGAATCCGGGAGCTGCCGGACACCACGGATTTCACCACATGCGCACCATGCTGCGCTTCCAAATTGTAGATGGAAAGTTGGTAAACCTGGAAGTTATCGAGCTTGGAAAGCGGGGAAAATTGGAGGATTTGGCCAGCTAATCAGCGCAATCGATCTGCGGCGTTGACTTTTTTCTCATCCGCCTGGATGGCCCGGTTAGCCAATGCCGAAAAAATCACAGCGAGTAAGGGGGCTGCTAACTGCAGCATGTTCGCACCTGATAGCCCTTCTACCTCCCCTCCGTAGGATCCATATAGCAACCATCCTTCTAGAATAAAGGCAACAATGACTACCACGCGGTTGACCATGAATTGGCGCTTTCGGTGCTTATAGTAGGTCACATTGGCCAACAGCAAAGCCACACCCAATCCAGAAAGGAGTGCCTGCGCATTGCTTGCATTGCCATAGCCGACCATAAAGAACATCACAGCGCCCAGCGCCATGTAGAGGGTTTGAATTCGTTGCCACATAATGGCCGCAATTTCCGAATTTTTTGTACTATTGCAGTACAACCCTGGTGCAGATCCCGCACCTTTCTCCACCGAGACTTTCTTACTGAACCCATTTTTTCAGAACCCCTTTAGCACTTTTTATGGCTAATTCCCCTGATATCGAGGGATTAAAACTTCCCGAACTCAAAGCCATGGGCGAAGCCCTAGGCATCCCCAAAGCGCGTTACATGCGCAAACCCGAACTCTTGGAAGCCATTGCAGGGCTAGGTATCGCCGATTCAGACGGTCCTGCCCCTGTGCCCGCCACCCAATCAGAAACTCCCGTTCTTCAGGAGCGTCGTCGTGGCCGGCCACCTCGCCAAGCCCAAGCGAATGTCGCTTCAGAAACTCCTGCAGCTTCTGCGGAAGAAGGCGATGGATTTCATGAGCGTTCAGAGCGATTTGAGCGTCCAGACCGCGGCGAGCGCGGCCCACGCAATGAGCGCTTTGACCGCGGGGACCGTCACGAACGTGGACCTCGTCCTGAACGCCAAGAACGCAGCGAGCGTCCAGAGCGCGGTGAGCGCGGCCCTCGTCCTGAACGTGGCGAGCGTCCAGAGCGCGGCGAGCGTCAACCACGTGAAGAACGCCAGCCTCGCCCCGAGCGTCGTCAGTACGAATTCGAGGGAATTATCCCCACCGAAGGGGTCGTAGAAATGATGCCCGACAACTTCGCGTTTTTGCGCTCCTCCGACTACAACTACTTGAATTCCCCGGACGACGTCTACATTTCGGTCCAGCAAGTCAAGCAATTTGGACTGAAGACGGGCGATACGGTACGAGGTGAAGTGCGTCCCCCACGCGAAGGCGAGAAGTTCTTCCC
>DLWR01000072.1 GCA_003444795.1 Cryomorphaceae bacterium | reverse complement strand
AGCGCCGTCCAACCGTGCGAGAGCAAGGGCTCGGCTACCTTGAATTTCACCTGCTTTTTCTCTCCAGAGACAATGTTGGCAATGGTGACGAGGTCATTTCGGCCAATCTTTTTACCTGTGGTAACGGGGGTCCGAGGAGCTGCCGGTGCGGGGGCATTGGGTGCAGCGCTGCGGGCGGGAGCCACTGGGGCATCGCTACCTGGGCCGCTCGTTTGCAAGGCCTCGCGACGAGGGGCAGGGGCGGGGGCGCGACGAACCGCTTGAGCCTGTGCGGCGGGATCTGCCACAGGCAATCCAGCGCGGAACAGGAAGGAAATGACGCTTTGGTTCATTTCTCCAAGCATTTCGCGGAACAGGTTGAAGCTCTCGTGCTTGTAGATCAATAAAGGATCTTTCTGTTCATACACGGCCCCCTGCACGTTCTGCCGCAGGTCGTCCATGTTGCGCAAATGCTCCTTCCAATTGTCGTCAATCATGGCGAGCACGATGCCCTTTTCCAGGTCTTGGATGAGGGATGCGCCCCGGGTGTCGACAGACTTCTGCAGATGCGTGGAGACTTGAAGGGCGCGGGCCCCATCGGTGAAGGGCACCAAAATGCGCTCCACATTGCTGCCTTGTTCGCGAAGTACATTTTCCAAAACGGGAAGGGCTTGGTTCGCGGTGCGAACGGCCTTTTCCTTGTAGTTCTGCATGGCGGCCTCGTAGGTGCCCTGAATGAGCTCCTGGGCTTTTTTACCCTCAAATTCAGACGCCGTGAATGGGGAGGCGATGCCAAAGGTTTCAAACAAATCGAGCTCGTACGATTGAAAAGCGTTGCTAGGCTTGGTGTTCTGCACCAAAGACGCAGCCAAGTCATAGGCCATGTTGGCAATGTCTACCTGGAGACGCTCGCCGGACAAGGCATTGCGGCGGCGGCGGTAGATGCCCTCGCGCTGCGCATTCATCACGTCATCGTACTCCAACAAACGCTTGCGCATGCCGAAGTTGTTCTCTTCCACTTTCTTCTGGGCGCGCTCAATGGACTTGGACACCATGGAGTGCTGAATGACTTCACCTTCAACATGCCCCATCTTGTCCATGAGGCTGGCGATGCGTTCGGACCCAAATAGACGCATGAGGTTGTCCTCCAAGCTCACGAAGAACTGCGATGAGCCTGGATCCCCTTGACGTCCAGAACGCCCGCGCAGCTGGCGGTCAACACGACGCGAATCGTGGCGCTCGGTACCGATAATAGCCAGACCGCCGGCCGCCTTCGCCTCGGGGGTCAATTTGATGTCCGTACCACGACCCGCCATGTTGGTAGCAATGGTAACCGTACCCGGACGACCTGCTTCGGCGACAATGTCTGCTTCCTTCTGGTGAAGTTTAGCGTTCAATACTTGGTGCGGAATTTTGCGCATGTTCAGCGCTTTGCTTAGAAGCTCGGAAATTTCCACCGAGGTGGTACCTACCAATACAGGGCGGCCCGCCTCGCGGAGCTTCACAATTTCTTCGATGACCGCGTTGTACTTCTCGCGCTTCGTTTTGTAGACCAAATCGTCGCGGTCGTCGCGGGCAATGGGGCGATTGGTGGGAATGACGGTTACGTCCAATTTGTAGATCTCCCAGAATTCACCCGCTTCCGTTTCCGCAGTACCCGTCATGCCCGAAAGCTTGTGGTACATCCGGAAGTAGTTCTGCAAGGTGACGGTTGCATAGGTCTGTGTGGCCGCTTCAATGGTCACATTTTCCTTGGCTTCGATGGCTTGGTGCAAGCCGTCGGAATAGCGACGACCGTCCATGATTCGGCCGGTTTGCTCGTCAACAATCTTCACCTTGCTGTCCATCACGACATATTCCACGTCACGCTCAAACAAGGTATAGGCCTTGAGGAGCTGGTTCATGGTGTGAATACGCTCGGACTTTTGACGGTACTCGCGTGAGAGGGCCTCTTTTTCTTGGGCCTTCGTGGCGGTATCTACATCCGACTTCTCAATGCGGTCCAAGGACGTGGACATGTCGGGCAAAACGAAGAAGTCTGCGCTCGTCTTGGAGGACAAAAGCTCGATTCCGCGGTCGGTCAAGTTGACCTGGTTTTGCTTTTCTTCAATCGAGAAGAAGAGGGCCTCGTCGACCACTTTCATCTCTTTGCCTTGGTTTTGGAGGTAAACGCCTTCTGTTTTTTGCAAGAGGGCCTTGTTGCCTTCCTCGCTCAGCAATTTGATGAGGGCCTTGTTTTTAGGGAGGGCGCGGTGCGCACGCAACAACTGGAATCCGGCGTCTTTGGGATTGCCTTCTGACAATAGACGCTTGGCCTGCATGAGGGCATCTTGAGCGACGGCCTTTTGTTCGTTGAAGAGCTCGACCACGAAGGGTTTGAGCTCGTTGAATTCGTGGCGGTCTCCATTTGGAGTTGGCCCAGAAATTATCAACGGCGTACGCGCATCGTCAATCAAGACGGAATCCACTTCGTCCACAATCGCAAAGTGGTGGCCGCGTTGGACCAATTCCGACATGTCGCGCGCCATGTTGTCGCGCAAATAGTCAAAGCCAAATTCGTTGTTGGTACCAAAGGTGATGTCCGAACCATAGGCCTTGCGGCGGCCTTCGCTGTTGGGGCGGTGCTTGTCAATGCAGTCTACCGTCAGGCCGTGGAATTGGTATAAGGGCCCCATCCATTCGGCGTCGCGCTTGGAGAGGTAGTCGTTTACCGTAACCACGTGTACACCGCGGCCGCTCAATGCGTTCAAGTACACGGGCAGGGTGGCCACCAGGGTCTTACCCTCACCGGTGGCCATTTCGGCAATTCGGCCTTTGTGCAAAACGGTACCCCCAAAAAGCTGGACATCGTAGTGCACCATGTTCCAGGTTACAGAGGTGCCTGCAGCCGACCAAATGTTGTTCCAAATAGCTTGGTCCCCTTCTAAGCGAAGGCCATCAAACTGGCCATTCAAGGCCCGGTCAAAGTCTGTGGCCGCCACTGTCATGGGACCTTCGGACCAACGACGCGCGGTTTCACGGATTACGGCAAAGGCTTCAGGGAGGATGTCCTCAAGGACGCTTTCCTCTGCCACAATGGCTGATTTTGTCAGTTCGTCGATCTGGGTGTAGAGCGATTCTTTGACCTCAAAGTCGGATTCGTTTTCTGCCTGGCCCTTGAGCTGGGCGATTTCTGCTTCCTGGGAAGCAGAGGCGGCTTTGATTTTGGCCTTAAATTCCGCGGTTTTAGCGCGTAGGCCTTCGGGATTCATGCCTTTGAGCGCTTGCTCTGCGGCATGAATTCGGTCGATATAAGGTTGAATTTCCTTGAGATCGTTCTGCGACTTATCCCCAAGGATCTTCTGAAGAAGCTTTTGAATCATGGTAGCGGCAAAAGTACAATCCTTGTGCCACCTAAATATTTACCTAGAATGGCAGAATCAGTACTCCTCTTCGTTCCAAAGAAAGTCGTCGTCAGAAGGGTAATCGGGCCAAATCTCTTCGATGGATTCATAGATTTCCGCTTCCTCTTCTTCGATGGCTTGGAGGTTTTCAACCACTTCCAGAGGGGCACCCGTACGAATAGCGTAATCAATCAATTCGTCCTTGGTGGCAGGCCAAGGGGCATCGCTGAGGTAAGAAGCCAGTTCAAGTGTCCAATACATAGGAGTCGCGCAATAGAATTTTGCGCAAATATATTCCTTTTGGAATGCTGTGCAAGTCCTTTAGTTCACGGAATTAAGCCTTTGGTTTCCAAGGCGTTTCTTCGGCATTTACCTGAAGGCCAATCCAGCGTGAAAGCGTGAAGAAATAATCGCTTAGGCGATTCAAGTAAGGCAGGGCTGCGGCAGGGACCGGTACCGAACTGTCCTTGAGTTCGGCTTCCAGTTGGGTGCACCAGCGTTCGGCACGGCGGCAAACAGTGCGTGCCAAGTGCGCGTGACTAACCAGCACATGGCCCCCGGGAAGCACAAAGGTTCGAAGCGGAGGAAGGTCTGCATCCATGCGGTCAATGGCTGCTTCTAGCTCACTGGCCCAAGTCAATTCCACGACCGGCAATTTCTCCACAAAAGCCTCGCTGTCATTCGCCAGATGGGAACCGATGGAAAACAAATGGGACTGGATGTCCGCTAAGAGGAGGCGAACGTCCGAAAAATCCGCGGCTTGATCGCGCAACATGCCCACATGGGCGTTGAGCTCGTCCAAACTGCCATAGGCGTGCAAGCGCAAGTCCGATTTGGATACGCGTTGACCGCTGTACAAGCTGGTCTTCCCGCTGTCCCCTGTTTTGGTGTAAATTTTCACAGTCCTAAGGTAACCACCCTGGGCCGTTTCTGTTCGCACTAAACCTTTGCACTCCAACCGCATCCAATCGCCATGAAGAATGTTTTCGCCTTCGCGGCCCTTGGGGTAGCTGTCCTGGCCTGTACGCCCGAAAAGCCTGGCGACCCCCTTGCGGAGTTTTTAGTGCTCCCGGAGGTGCCGTATGACTACACGCCGGAATCCCTGCCTGACCATTTTTCTCAGGGCAATGTGCTTTCGGCGGATAATACCCCATTGACCAATCCGGTAACGGATGACGGGGCGACTTTGGGGCGTGTCCTTTTTTATGACCTCCATTTAAGCAAGAACCAAAGTGTATCCTGTGCCCACTGCCACCAACAGGCGAAAGGCTTTGGGGACGATGTGCGCTTTAGTGTAGGATTTGAGGGGGGAGCAACCGCCCGCCATTCCATGGGCTTGAGCAATGCGCGCTTCTATGCCAACGGCACATTTTTTTGGGATCAGCGCTCATCCACACTGGAAGAACAGGTATTATTTCCCGTACAGGACCCCGTGGAGATGGGGCTGACCTTGGATACGCTGGTGGCTCGAGTTTCCGCCCAACCCTATTATCCCATTTTGTTTGAAAAGGCCTTTGGGTCCGATGAGATAACGGAAGTAAAAATTCGACGCGCATTGGCGCAGTTCGTTCGAAGCATCATGAGTTACCAGTCGCCCTACGACATTGGTAGAGCGCAAGTGGCCACGCCGGCCGAGCCCTTTCCTAACTTCACGGCGCAAGAAAACCAAGGCAAGGCGATTTTTATGGGGCTGCCCCCTCCCGGAACAGGTGGGGGTCCTGCTCCAGGTGCGTGCATTACCTGCCATGGAACCGAAGCCTTTATTGCCCCAGGCCCCCGAAACAACGGGTTGGACGCGACCACGACGGATGCGGGCGTTGGGGGCATAACCGGGAACCCGGGACAACTTGGGCTATTTAAGTCGCCATCCCTGCGCAATCTGTCCGGGCGCGGCCCCTACATGCACGATGGCCGATTTGCCACCTTGGCTCAGGTGGTAGACCACTACAGCAACGGGGTACAGAACCATCCCAACTTGAGCCCAGAACTCAAAGGGCCCGACGGGAATCCCGTTCAGCCCAATTTTACCCCTCAGCAAAAAGCCGCGTTGGTGGCCTTTTTGGAGACGTTGAACGACCCCGTAGTGGCGACGAATTTGAAATTTAGTGACCCCTTTATCCGCTAAGGCAAGGGGAATTGAGAACGCTTAGTACGCCCTTGCGCTGCTGCCTTCCATGTAGTTGACGAAGGCACGGTTGGCCACACGGATGCCTCCAGGCGTGGGATATTTGCCGGTAAAGTACCAGTCGCCAAGGTTTTCTGGGCATGAAGCATGCAGATCTTCAATGGTTTGGTAGATCACTTTGACCTCGGCTTTGACGCCGGCGGGGGTGAGCATTTGGGCAATTCGGTCTGAAATTTCTTCCGCCGTAAAGGGCGCATACACGGCTTTGGCAGCATTAACTTGCTCCTCCATGGGCTTCTCTAGTTCTGCCTTGGCCGCAGCAAGGGCATCCGCGAGTACCTGCCGCATGCCGCGTTCCTTTAGCAAGGAAACGGCTGCACGGAAGGCGGCAAAATCGCCCATCTTCGCCATGTCAATGCCGTAGCAATCCGGGTAACGAATCTGAGGGGCAGAAGACACGATGATGATCCGCTTGGGGCCTAGACGGTCCAGCATCTTCAGAATGCTCTGTTTGAGCGTGGTGCCACGCACAATACTGTCGTCTACCGTCACGATGGTGTCCTTGGGTTCGACGACGTGGTAGGTGCTATCGTACACGTGAGACACCATGCCCTCGCGTCCCGCGTCTTCCGTGATGAAGGTGCGCAGTTTGACGTCCTTCCAGGCAATTTTTTCGAGGCGTGGGCGGCGAGTGAGAATGTGACGCAGGTCGTCCGCGCTGTAATCGCTGCCCAGGGCGTTGACTTGTTCAATCTTCTGCTCGTTCAGGGCATCTTCCACGCCTTTTAAGAGGCCGTAGAAAGAAATTTCGGCGGTATTCGGGATAAAGCTGAACACAGTGTCGTCAAAATTTCGGTCCACTGCATCAAGTACGCGATTGGCCAAACGACGGCCCAATTCCAAACGCTCTTGGTAAATAGCCCCATCATTTCCACGCGAGAAATAAATGCGCTCAAACGAGCAGGCCAGACGTTCACGCGGCTCCAAAATTTGCTCAATGCTTACTTCGCCATTCCGACGAATCCAAAACATGGCGCCCGGGGGAACCTCTTTTACTGACTCAAAGGGGACGCCAAAGGCTGTTTGAATAACTGGACGTTCAGAAGCCACGACGGCAACTTCGTCATCCACATAGTAGTATGCCGGACGAATGCCGTTGGGGTCGCGCAACAGGAAGGCATCTCCTTGGCCGACCATCCCCCCCATGGCATAGCCACCGTCCCAGGCACGTGAAGCCTTGTGAAGGACACGCGGGAGCTGGAGGTTGTCCATTTGATAACGGCTGCGCTCGACTTTGTTCATGTCGAACACCTCTTTGGCCTCTTTGTGGAGTCGCTCGTTTTCTTTGTCCAAGAAGTGGCCAATTTTCTCCATGACCGTCACAGTGTCCGCGCGCTCCTTGGGGTGCTGCCCTAATTGGATCAACTCGTCTACCAACTCTTTCACGTTGGTCATGTTGAAGTTGCCGGCGACGATGAGGTTACGGCTCATCCAATTGCTTTGGCGCAGGAAGGGATGGCAGGCTTCAATGGAATTCCCGCCGTATGTGCCGTAGCGGAGGTGACCGAGGTAGACCTCACAGGCGAATGCAATGTTTTCTTTGACCCAGGCCGCGTCTTTCAAGCGTTCTGGCTGACCGTCCAAAACCGTGTTGATGCGGTTCTGAATGCGTTGGAAAATGTCCTGCATGGGTTTGGCTTCCACCGAGCGGTAGCGGCTGATGTAGCGCTGCCCGGGGGCCATGTCCAACTTGACCCCAGCAAGACCAGCTCCGTCTTGGCCGCGGTTGTGCTGCTTTTCCATCATGAGCACCATTTTGTTCAGGCCATAGAGCGCCGTACCGTGTTTTTCCAGGTAGTAGTCCAAGGGTTTGCGGAGCCTCAGGAGGGCTATGCCGCATTCGTGGTGGATGGCGTCGCTCATCGGATGGAATTCTAAGGACAAAGGTAGCGCTTCCCTATCTTCGCCCAAGCCCTTATTTGCTCTCGCTATGCACGCTTCTCCCTTGGTGGTAGACATCCACACGCACATCCTGCCCGAACACATTCCCCATTTCGCCCAACGCTTTGGGTATGGTGGATTTGTCACCTTGGACCACCATTGCCCGGGCTGCGCGCGCATGATGAAGGACGACCAATTTTTCCGGGAGATTCAAGCCAATTGCTGGGATCCGGAGGTCAGAATGAGCGAATGCGACCAGCACGGCGTTCACATGCAAGTTCTGTCCACAGTTCCGGTCATGTTCAGTTACTGGGCGCAGCCCAAGGACACTTTAGAGGTGGCGCGCTTCCTCAATGACCATATTGCGGAACTTGTGCAGCGCTATCCTAGTCGTTTTGAGGGGCTAGGCACGTTGCCTATGCAGGCGCCGGACATGGCCATTCTGGAGCTAGAGCGTTGCAAGTCTATTGGCCTGAAGGGCATACAGATTGGAAGCCATATTGAACAGTGGAACTTGGATGCTCCAGAATTATTTCCCGTTTTTGAAGCTTGCGAACGCTTGGGCATGGCGGTGTTTGTGCATCCTTGGGATATGATGGGCACCCCCACTATGCCCAAATATTGGCTCCCCTGGCTGGTAGGCATGCCCGCCGAATCATCGCGTGCCATTTGTTCCCTCATTTTTGGCGGCGTTTTAGAGCGTCTTCCGGGATTGCGCGTGGCCATTGCCCATGGAGGAGGAAGCTTCCCCGCTACACTGGGCCGAATTCAGCACGGATTTGATGTGCGTCCTGATTTATGTGCAGTCGACAACGCAATTCCTCCCAGCAGATATATGGGTAAGTTTTGGCTGGACAGTCTGGTTCATGACCCCGTCATGCTGGAGCTCATCACGAATTTGGTGGGCGAGGACAAAGTGGCTTTAGGAACAGACTATCCCTTTCCGCTGGGCGAATTAGAACCCGGGAAATTGATTAACGCCATGCCTTGGCATGCTGAAAAAAAGTCCAAATTGCTCGGGCAGAATGCGCTGGCTTGGCTCAACGGGCCTCAGGCCACGTAAAGTTTTTTACCGAGCTCCTCATGGATCATATTGACGCGGCCATTGTGCCGAACGACGATTGAGCCTTCGGGCGCACCCGGCCCTAAAACGTCCAATTCTGTTTCTAGCTTCAATCCCATGGCATCAAGCTGTGCTAGAATCTCGGATGAGTCGTCCGTGACGGATACTAAGCGGCAATGTTGGCCCGTACGCGACTGGGTCAACGGGTGACCTTCATAGTTGGGCATGAGCAAATCCACCGTTGGGATGGGGTCGCCGTGCGGGTCGTTCTTAGGGAAGCCCAAGAACTCCTCTAGATTATTGATGAGCTTTTCGCTGCGAACATGCTCCAGCTGTTCAGCAATCTCATGGACCTCATTCCAATCAAAGCCGAGCGTTTTATGCAAGAAAACCTCCCAAATGCGGTGCTTCCGCAACAAGGAAATAGCAATACGCTCTCCCAGAGGGGTTAAGCCAATGGCGCCGTACTTCTTGTAGTTCACCAAGCCTCTGGACTTGAGTTTTTTTAGCATGGACGTCACACTCGGAGGCGCAACGTTCAATTTGGCGGCTAAATGATTGGTGCCGACGGTGTCATCGGTCATTTTAAGCCGAAGAAGCATTTTTAAATAATCTTCTTCGTTGCGGGTAGCTCGATTCATTATGTAAAACGTGGGTCAGTTTCCATCGTGTGGCCACAGTTCTTGCAGGTGCGCAAGTCCTCGCTGCCATAGAAGGCGTGGAAATGGGGTAGAAAATCTTTTTCGATGTTGTTCAATTCAAAGTAGGCGGAATGCAAAGGGTGGTTACAGGCATCGCAAAACCACAATAGGCCATCGGTAAAGCCCTTTCCGGCGCGTTTGCGTTCAATGACCAGGCCAATACTTCCAGTTTCGCGCATGGGGGAGTGTGGGGTCTTGGCGGGGAGGACAAACATATCCCCTGCTTCCAATACATGGTCGACAACTTTCCCATCCACTTGCGTGCGCACGGTGATGCGCCCTTCTAACTGGTAGAAGAACTCTTCGGTTTCATTGTAATGGTAGTCTTTTCGGGCATTGGGCCCCGCTACCACCATGACGATGTAGTCTTCCGAATCCGGCGTCAAGTTCTTGTTTCCGACGGGCGGAACCAGTTCGTGACGGTGTTCGTCTAACCACTTTTGAAAGTTTAACGGAATACGCATGAAACAAAGTTAAACAGGTGTAACTCACATTATACTCAGCACTCCTAACAATTTAGTCAACGCAGTTAAAATTGAGTAATCGGTACTATGTGTTGCATAGTACCAAATTATAACTATATCTTTGTCAGCATGAATACTGAAAATGCACGGGCACAAATGCGCAAAGGCGTACTGGAACTCTGCGTGCTTCGGGTGGTTCGGAAAGGGGAGGCCTACACCTCGGACTTATCGGAAGCCCTGAAGCAGGCTGACCTGCTGGTGGTAGAAGGGACCCTCTACCCCTTGCTCACTCGCCTGAAAAATGCCGGATGGCTGGACTACCGCTGGGAAGAATCCAAGTCTGGACCTCCCCGTAAGTACTACAAACTCACTGAAAATGGGGAGCGCTTACTGGCCGCCCTCGATCTGGAATGGAATGCCTTTGTCAATGCTGTTAATACCCTCTAAATCATGAAAAAGACGATAGATATTAACCTGGGCGGCATGCTCTTTCATTTGGATGAAGATGCCTACCATCGCGTATTGGACTATTTGGATGCCTTAAAAAAGCAGCTCAAGCATGTGGAAGGCTGTGACGAAATCTTATCCGATATAGAGGCGCGCCTCGCAGAACTTTTTCATGGGCACTTGTCTCCAGGGAAGCAGGTGGTCAGTTTGGTGGAAGTCGACGCAGCGGTGCGAACCTTGGGCCAGCCAGAAGACTTTAACGAAGCCGCAGGGCCTGCAGAGGAGCCCCAAAGGCCCTATGCAGAAGCCCAAAAGTCAAGTGCTTCTACTTCCTCCAAGCGACTCTACCGCGATGTGGAGAATGGTTTTGTGGGCGGTGTTTCAGGAGGCTTGGGTGCCTAT
>DLWR01000086.1 GCA_003444795.1 Cryomorphaceae bacterium | reverse complement strand
GCCGAGTATTCTAGCAAGGCAAAAACGCACCGTGATGCGGGAGATTACCGCGTTGAATTTGGCGACGCTTCTGTGAATAACTCAGGTCTTTGGGTCAATTCAGAAATCCCCGTGGGGGCCTTCACCCTTTACAATTTTGGAGGCGTGAACCACCGCGTGGGGGACGCATATGCTTGGACGCGCGATGCGACGTCTGATCGCAATATCCCTAGCATTTACCCTAATGGCTTTTCGCCCCAAATCCAAGGAACCATCGACGATCAATCTTGGGCAACGGGTTTACGCGGCGAGGTAGCTGGCTGGAATGCAGATTTCTACGCTTCTTATGGTGCAAATAAGTTTGATTACTGGGTGCACAACTCTTTGAATCGTTCCATGGGCACTTCTACCCCCACCGAGTTTGAGGCAGGCGGCTTTGGGCTGACGCAGAGTATCGCGGGCACTACGTGGGATAAATACTTTGGTTCGGCAGGCAAGGGCTTTAACGTCGCGCTTGGTGTGGAAGCGCGCAAAGAGTCCTACTTCATTTTTGCAGGGGAAGAGGCTTCTTGGCAGACCTATGATGCGGACTACCCCGGTGGTAGCCAGGGCTTCCCAGGATTCCGTCCCAGCAACGAATTACTCGAGGGCCGAACAAACGTTGGCGCTTTTTTGGATGTGGAATGGGACATAAATGACCGATTCATGCTTGGCGCAGCGGGCCGTTTTGAAAACTACAGTGATTTCGGCGCAACGACCAACGGCAAGTTGGCGGGTCGCTATGCGGTGAATGAGAACTTCGCTTTGCGTGGGTCTTTCTCTACGGGCTTCCGAGCACCTTCACTGGCTCAACTGTACTTCAACAGCACCTTTACCAACTTTGTATCTGGTGTAGCCGTGGAGTCTAAGTTGGCCAACAATGCAGACCCCGTAACGAGTGCACTTGGTATCCAACCTTTAAAGCAGGAGACGGCACAGAACATCAGCTTTGGATTTACCTCTACCCCCGCCAAAGGCGTGACCTTGACCGTGGATGGATATTCTGTAGATGTAAAAGACCGCGTGGTTTTGACGGGTGGATTTGGTGACGACGATCCCGATGTGGGCAGCATCTTGCAAGCTCAGAACGTAAGCTTTGTGCAGTTCTTTACCAATGCGGTAGATACGCGCACTACGGGCGTTGACGTTGTCAGCACGTATGCAAAGAACCTAGCTGGGGGCATATTAAACGCGAGTGTGGCTGTGAATATCAACAACATGAGCATTGACCGTGTATACACCAATGCACAATTGGCGGGCAAAGAAGATTCGTATTTCGGCCGTCGAGAGCAGCTTTTCCTTTTGGCCTCTGCGCCCCCCTTGAAGGCAAATGTGGGCTTGAATTACACCAAGGGTAAGTTGTTCACGTCTTTGCGTGCGACGTATTTTGATCAAGTGGTCATAGAAGACTGGGTGGGCACGGATGACGTGTACGATGCACGCGTAACGCTGGATCTCTCTATGAGCTATGCGATGTCTGAAAAATTGCGTGCAACGGTAGGCGTAAACAACTTGACGGACGCACTTCCTACCATTCAAGACTCTGAGACAGAAACGGGCGGTATGTATGACGCTGTTCAAATGGGTATCATGGGCCGTTTCTTCTTTGGCCGCTTGACCTATTCCTTCTAAATTTTAGAAATAAGTTCTGTAAATCCCGGGCCCAACGGTCCGGGATTTTTTATTTAAAGTGTTTTAATGCCTCCCGAATACTAAGTCCGGATAGGTTGTCGCGGTGGGCCTCCACAAAGGCCAGTACCCACTTGTGGTTTTCTTGGGCATATGCGCGCAAGGACCACCCTATGGCCTTTCGCAAGAAAAATTCTTTGCTGCTTAGATGCTGGAGGATGGCTTCTTCAAGTAGGAGAACATCGGTTTGCTTCCGGTAGAGCACTTGGCAAATGATGGCCGTTCGGTTGATCCACATAGCGTCATCGTAGATCCAGGATTCGACGACTGGGGTGGTTTGATCCGGGTATTTTTGCCGCAAAATGCCCACGCCATGGGTCGCTAGAAAATCCACGGTGTCCCACCAGGACTTTGATTGCAAAAGGGTTTTGATCCACGGGAGGTGTTCAGGCGTCAAGCGTTTCTCTATTTTCTTAAAAAGTTCCAGGGCGACCATGTGGTATTCCCGGTGCTCTAAGTCAAAAAGCTGGGAGATACAGAGGGGCGCCTCTTCCAAGGCTGGATAGCTTTCTTTGCTGAAGAGGGGCTGGGTGAGCGCTCGGAGGCGGGGCTTTTTAATTCCCAAGAATGGAAAGTGATTTTTCATGTAGGCGGACATGGCTAACGCATCATGGGCATCACCTTTTGATTCCAGTGTGGCTTGTACTTCCACTACCCAGGGATGAGCATTTAGTATCATTTGGAACAAGTTATGTTTACTTTTGTACCACCCATGATGCACCGTTTTACATTCCTCCTTTGCGTTTTGACGTTAGCGCTTTCTCCCTTTGGTTTGCACGCACAATCAAGCAGTCCGATTAAAGCGAAGGTAGCCGAACAATTGGAGGCCATCCAACAAGATGTCATGGATTTGCAAAATGCCGTATTGGCATACCATGAAACGGGCCATTGTGTGGGTTGCCAGAACAAGGTTTCTAAATTAGAAAATCACATAGCGGACGTTGCGTGGTTTCTGGCGAGCGAAAAGCCTAGTTATCTCAGACTGCATTTAGCCCCTTCGGTCAACACGCTTCAAACATGGTTGAATGAGCCTGATGCCGTGTCCAATGTGCATCACGTGTTGGGCGATTTAATGACACGTTCTGCCTATGAATTTCTCTTGTTGGGCGATGTAAAATGGGACGCTTCTTTTTGGGCGCGCGCTCAGGATGCCTGGCCTAGGGAAAGAGCGACTTTAGGCCTTTCGGCACAAGCGTTAAAGCGAGCAGATCGAGGATTCAAAAAAGCCGTAAGAGGCCGTTAAACGCGCCAATACCACTTCTTCTTGTCCAGGAAATAGCCAAAACTCCAACAAAGGAGCATGAAGGATAGCGCCATGAGGAACGAGCCAAGTTCAGCCCCCGCTGGCGCATAGACGTTTTCGTAGACCCAAGGCCATAGACGCGTGCCTTGGATGGGAATCAAATAAAAAGTAATCAGGGCAATTTCACTAAAGAGGTAAACGGCTAAGGGGTTTTTGCCCAAGGGCTCAAAAAAGCCAATTCCATTGTTCTGGGAGGCGTTGACCGGAAGGACGATGAGCAGCAGCCCAATGATGAGCAAATCCCAGCCAACTGTGAGGAGCACATAGGATGAGGTCCATAGTTTCTTATTGATGGGGAAGACCAGATCCCATGCAAAGGCGATTCCAATACAAATGGCCCCGACGACGAACAGTTTAACAACGGTTTCAAAGGCGCTCCCATTAGCGCGCAAGTACATGCCCAAGGCATAGCCCGCTATCACATTTCCCAGAGCGGGCAGGGTGCTGAGCAGGCCCTCTGGATCAAAAGCGATTCCTTCGCCATGGTAGAGATGCTCAGCTCCAAAGAGGCGAAGGTCGAGGTGCAGAACAGCGTTTCCTTCCAAACTGAAAGGGTCTGCGGGATTCCCCAACAATGCCAACAACGCCCAGTAAAGTAGTAGGGAAAGGCCGCCAAGGATGTAAGTTACTTTATCGCCCACGTACCAAATCAGCAAAGCCACGAGGCCATAGCACAAGGCGATCCGCTGTAGTACTCCAAAAATGCGGGTCTCTGAGAGCGGAAAGGCCTGGAATTCTAAACTATCGGTGAGTCGAAAGAACGGATACCAGTACATGAGGAATCCAAACAAAAAGAGCAGCGCGGTCCGCTTTAAAATCTTGAACGTGACTTCAGCACTGGGGTGGCCTCGGAATTTCTCCATGCTGTAACTCAGCGCCGCACCAACTGCAAAAAGGAAGGAGGGGAAAACCAAGTCAGTAGGGGTGAAGCCATGCCATACAGCGTGCTCCAGCGGGTCATACACAAACCCCCAATTCCCGGGCGAATTCACGATGATCATGAAGGCAATGGTGAGGCCTCGGAAGACATCTAAGGCTAGAAATCGTTTAGTTGTTGGGCTCATTCAGTCGGGTAGTGTGTTTGAGAGTCAGGAAGTTAGTAAATTCATGGACAATCTCATTCGACACCCCATATGCAAAAAGCTTTTTCACGCCGCGATGTACTTAAAACCTTGGGCCTCTCCATGGGCGCCGTTTTGCCCTTGTCTGCTTGGGCCAAAAATGAATACGGCGAATCGCTGATTATCCCTGCCGAAATTCACAAGCGTAGGCTGCCCAAAGGGGCCATTACGGCCATTACCTGTGGCGCAGGAAACCGTGGAAATGTGTATGGAAATTATGCGGTAGAGTTTCCAGAGGAGCTTGACATTGTTGGCGTCGCAGAGCCCATTGCCATTCGAAATGAGCGCTACGCAGAAAAGCACAACATTTCTAAAAAGAACCGCTTTACTACTTGGGAGCAAGTATTTGAACGTCCCAAATTTGCCGATGCCATTATCATCACGACCCCCGATGATTTGCACTACGGGCCTTGCATGAAGGCCTTGGAGATGGGCTATGACGTCTTGTTGGAGAAGCCTATTTCTCCTTCGGAGGAAGAATGCCGGGACATTTTAGCCCTGGCGGAAAAGACAGGCCGAATTGTGGCCGTTTGCCACGTGCTGCGCTACGCGCCCTACTTTGAAAAACTGAGGGAAATCATGCAGTCCGGGGTGTTGGGAAAGGTGGTTTCCGTACAGCACTTTGAGCCCATTCAACATGTCCACATGAGCCACTCTTTTGTGCGTGGAAATTGGCACAATTCAAAGGCGACAGCACCGATTATTTTGGCGAAATCCTGCCATGACTTGGACATGCTTCGCTGGCTGGTAGGAAGCCCTGTGAAATCCTTGAACGCATTTGGGGATTTGAGCTGGTTTACGTCGGAAAATGCCCCTGACGGATCCACCCCAAGGTGTGTGGATAAATGCGCGGTGGAAGCGGACTGCCCCTATTCGGCGCTGAAAATTTATTACCGAGACCGCACGTGGCTCCACCACTTTGACCTGCCCGAGGACAAAGAGCTACACGGCGATGCCATCATGAATTACCTCCGTGAAAGCAACTATGGGCGCTGCGTGTACCATATGGAGAACGACCAGCCCGATCATTACACGATGAATATGCTTTTTGAGAATGGGGTTACGGCCTCGTTTAATATGGAGGCCTTCACTTCGTATCACGGGCGCCGAACACGCGTCATGGGCAGCATGGGCGATGTGGTGGGGGATATGACGCACTTCACGCACACAGACTTTAGGACGGGGGAAAAGACCGTTTGGGAGCAAAAAACCGACGGCCATGGCGGGGGTGACTGGAAGTTGGTGTCGGACTTCATCCAAGCCGTTGGACATGAAGATGCCTCCCTTCTGACTTCCACGATTGGCGCAAGTATTGAGTCTCACCTGATGGGCTTTGCGGCAGAGAAAAGCCGAAAAGATGGGGGCGAGCTGATGGGAGTTTAAGTTGTCTAAATCATCGACGAATTAGACTCGATGACCTCTCATTATATACTTTCTTAGTCAATATGACTGATTTGCTGTTTGTTTTGGGATATCAGGGCAAATGTGGATGGTAGAAATTGGTATAATTTTACTATACAACCTATCCATTCATTGATGAAGAAGTTTTGGATTTTTTGTGCGCTAGTATTTGCCGGATTTACGGGAAATGGGCAGACGCTTGCGGCGGGGGATTTGGCTATAATTGGGTATAAAA
>DLWR01000194.1 GCA_003444795.1 Cryomorphaceae bacterium | reverse complement strand
GTCCTATGGACGAAGGATGCGGATTGCTCCCTCATGTCCGTCTAAGCTTCTAAAGTTCAAAATGTACAAGCCCTTACTTTCAGGGAAGGGGATGATGAAGCTGCGGTTTTGGGTCCATGCATCGCTCCAAACTTCCTTGCCATCCAGGCTAAATACACTCAACACCAAGTTTGGGAATTGTACTTCGCCACAAACGAGCGTCCAATGATCTTCGGAAGTATTCACTTTGAATGGGGCCGGATCTTTTTCGTCTACCGACCAAGACCACGAACCAATCAAGGTATCGTGAGGATACAAGCCGGATGCTAGGCTTACAAATAAGCTGTCGTCCCCTAAACCTACCCCTGACATGCCCATTTGGTATTCAAAAGGGTAGATCAAGGTGTCGTTGGTCGCTTGAGCAGCGCTGTACAGTACAACCCCATCGGCATCGGCATAAAGCGTGTCTCCGCTGTTTTTCCAGTAGACAAAATCTTTCGATGTAATGTTCCCGTAAGTCACGTTGGTGCCGGCTGCATAGTTGATGTGCCCCAACTGCACCTTTAGACGGCTGACTTCGGGGTATTCGGGCTCCAAAACCCACAATCCCTCTTCCATATCGGAGGCGAGAATCCGGCCGCTTGGCAAATAGGGGTATGCGCCCCAATTGCCAAAATAGCCACCTCCCGTGAAGGGCGATGTGTCATAATACCCAACCAAAACGGGTAATTCTGGGAATTCCACGTCCAAGGCGTGCACCCCAAAGGTGTAATAGGACGTAACGACATGGTTGCCTGCCACATGTGTATTGTGGGGGATCAGGGATGTATTTGGCTGCACTTGATGGCGCCAAAGCTCATCCACATTGCTCAAGTCTGAGATATCATAGGCGGTGATGTAGCCGTTTGCCACCTCATCCGTGGTGTAGATCTCGTTGCCGTCATCACTCAGCCAACAGTTGTGCGCAAAATTGCTGGGAGTCGCCCAATTCGTAACCATGGTCGGGTTAGATTTCAGTGCAACATTCACCACTACCATACCGGAATACAAGGCGGCGCCATAAAGGGTGTCGTTGCGGGCTACCCCGTCGTGGAAATAGTGGCCGTCATACAGACCTACCGTCACAGGATTCCAAGGATCTGTAGCAACATCGATGAGGATGGCTCCCCCTGCCCCTACATTGCTTCCAAAGGCATAGAGAATACCATTTTCATCGACAAAAATGTTGTGCGCGCGGGCCAACGTATCCACTTGGCCACTGGCACGAGGAACGGGCAATTTGACGAATTTCCAACGGTTTTGGGCCAGGCTGTCCATATCTATAATTAGCAGGCCATTGTAGGGAGGATTGGCCCCCGACGGCACATCATGCACCACATAGGCGTAGTGGCCCCAGGTTTTGATATCCCGCCATAAGCTGGTCGAACCTGGTACCCAAAGTTCATTACTTGGACTCGAAGGCGTGGTGATATCCACCACCAGAGTGCCCTTGCGATTTCCGATGATAGCGTATTCTTTGCCCGACACAGAATCGGCATAGCCCCAAATGTCCGCACAGTCCACATGTGCCCCAGAAATCCCCCACTGACTAACAGGGTAATGCAGCAACGCGCGCATATTTAAACTGTCGTTACTAGGCTGGGCTAGCGCCGCGAATCCACACAGCACTGCGCCAAGCAAAAGAGCCTTTTTCATACTTAGAATTTTAAGGTGAACTGTCCGTCTTCTTCCTGATCTGCATCGTCCTCACTGGATTCAGCAGGAGCTACGGGCGGCTCATCGAACGTCAAATCTACCACCTCTAAGGTTATACTCGGTTTTTCTACAGCCTCTTTTTCAGCGGGTTTTGGCCGTTCCTCTTCAACCGAAAAAGCCGCTGCAACTTCCGTGGAAGAAAACGTTTCCCCTACTGGGTTATAAGCCTCTATCGCGGCTAAGGAGGGACTTGGTTCCTCCGAATCGCCCTGAAAAGCTTCAGGAGCTTCCGCTTGTACGGCCTCTACCTCTTCGTTTTCTTCACGCAGAACCCGCACGGATTTGATAGGCCAGCTTGCTAACTGATTGCCTGCAGCCTTCCACCCTTTGACCGCTATGAAGTCTTGGAGATTGACCGTTTCGGTGTCTTTTTCTTTGCCTTTGACCTTTTTGTACACCACCTCAATGTCCACCAAGTCTGCCACACTGACCACCAGCAATTCAGACTGACCATGGTCCGAAATCAGATAATCCCATTGATCGTTTTTGGGCTCCAAAACACATCGCTTCACCATGTGCTTGTCCTTCTCTCCGTCGTAGTAGACTACAGCGTAGGGTTTCTCAGCCTCCCACTTCGCTATGAAATGGGGTGATTCTTCAAAGTGAGTAGTGAGTTCGGGAATGAAAACGCGGTAGCGGCCTTTGGCGTCCATTTGCAGTATGCGGTCTTCCCCACGGAAGGCACCCAAAAGACGTCCGCGCTCCTGATCATTGATTTTGAGCACCGCGTCATCAAACCACAATTTGCGCGCAGCCAACGTGGAGACCCCTTCGGATTTGAGTTCAATGCGCTTGACCGAATACTTGGATACGGTGTTGCCGCGGGCGCTGCGCGCTCGGACTGCTAATTCCGCAAAATCCAAGTCCCACTTGAGTTTCTTAATTTTCGCCGCGGCGCGCAAATGCACGGTGACGGTTTCCGCTTCCCCATTAGGGTTGACGGATAGGTACAAGATTTCAGAGCCCTTGGTCCCTTGAGTCAAATAGTATTCTTTGTCTCGAGTAACGCCCGTCATGGCAAAGCGCTTGACAAAGCTGGCCCCCTTGGTTCCGTCGCGGTAGATGAGGTTGTAGACCGTTCGGTCATCCCCCTTTTGGTACACGCCCAGATACAAGATGTCTTTTCCGACGAACTTCTTGGCATCCACCTTGGTCACCATCAGGGTGCCGTCTTGGCGAATCACAATGATATCGTCCAAATCGGAACAGTCACAGACGTATTCGTCGCGCTTTAAGCCCGTGCCCATAAAGCCCTCTTCGCGGTTTACGTAGAGCTTGGCATTGGCAATAGCCACTTTGGCTGCAACGACAGTATCAAAACTTCGAATTTCCGTTTTGCGTTCGCGGCCGGCACCGTACTTCTTTTTCAAATTCTTGAAGTACTCAACCGTGTAGTCGATGAGCGTATCTAGGTGATGCTTCACTTCGGCGATACGTCCCTCTAGGGCAGCCAACTGGTCATCCGCCTTGTCACTGTCAAATTTGGAGATGCGCTTGATTTTGATTTCCGTCAATCGCACCAAATCCTCTTCCGTGACCTCGCGGAGCAAATGCCCCACGTGAGGCTTCAGGCCTTCCCAGATGTTTTCTAAGACCTGTTCCCAGGTTTCGGCCTCCTCAATATCACGGTAAATCTTGTGCTCAATGAAAATTTTCTCGAGGCTGGCAAAGTGCCACTGCTCTTGGAGCTCATTGAGTTGAATACCCAACTCTGCGCGAAGGAGGTCTACCGTGTGATCCGTGGAGCGCTTGAGCAAGTCGGACACCCCCGTAAACAGAGGCTTGTCGTCTTCAATGACGCAGCACAAAGGCGAAATGGAGACCTCGCAGGCAGTGAAGGCATAGAGGGCATCCACGGTTTGGTCGGGCGAGATGCCAGGCACAAGATGCAGCACAATTTCTACGTGCTCCGCGGTGTTGTCTTCAATCTTTTTAATCTTGATCTTGCCTTTGTCGTTGGCCTTGATGATGGAATCAATGACACTTGTGGTGGTCGTTCCAAAGGGGATTTCCGTGATGACCAAGGTCTTTTTGTCGTCGACCGTAATCTTTGCACGGCACCTCACCCGACCGCCGCGCTCACCGTCGTTGTACTGCGAGAAATCGGCAATGCCCCCCGTTGGAAAATCGGGGTAGATTTCCACTTTTCGGCCACGGAGGTGCGCAATAGAGGCATCGATCAGTTCCACAAAGTTGTGCGGAAGCACCTTGGTCGATAAACCCACGGCAATACCCTCTACGCCTTGGGCCAGCAGCAGGGGGAACTTAACGGGTAGAGTCACCGGCTCCTTGGCACGGCCGTCGTAGCTGGCTTGCCACTCGGTAATCTTGGCGTTAAATGAGACCTCCAGGGCGAATTTGCTCAAACGCGCTTCGATGTAACGTGGAGCAGCTGCAGAATCCCCGGTGTAGATGTTTCCCCAGTTTCCTTGGGTGTCTATAAGGAGATCCTTTTGGCCCAATTGGACCAAAGCATCCCCGATGGAAGCATCTCCGTGGGGGTGGTACTTCATCGTTTGGCCGATGACATTGGCCACCTTGTGGAAGCGACCATCATCCATCTCTTTCAAGGCGTGCATTAAGCGGCGCTGGACAGGCTTGACGCCATCCTGCAGTGCAGGGACCGCACGTTCCAAGATGACGTAGGACGCATAGTCCAGGAAGTACTCCCGGTACATGCCCCGAACGCGCGACTCTTGGGGGCGTTCCTCTTCCTGTGCGAGAACTTCTTCCTGCTCAGGTTGGAGGATTTCCTCAGGATCCTGTGGGTTCAGCTCATCCATGGCCTACGAGATCTTTTTCCACTTTGAGGTGGTCGATGATGAATTCCTGGCGCTCGGGGGTATTCTTGCCCATGTAGTACTCCAGCAAGGCATCGATTTGTTCCTTGCCCAACATCACAGGCTCCAAGCGAATGCTGTCGCCAATGAAGAGCTTAAACTCGCCTGGGCTAATTTCTCCTAAGCCCTTGAATCGAGTGATCTCGGGTTTAGCACCCAACTCCGCCATGGCGCTTTGTTTTTCACTCTCGTCGTAGCAATAGATCGTCTTATGCTTATTGCGAACGCGAAACAGCGGGGTTTGCAAGATGTACAAATGCCCTTCGCGCACCAACTCCGGGAAGAACTGTAGGAAGAAGGTAATCAGCAGCAAGCGAATGTGCATTCCGTCCACGTCCGCATCGGTCGCGATAACCACGTTGTTGTAGCGCAGCTCTTCCAAGCCATCCTCAATGTTCAGCGCTGCTTGGAGGAGGTTGAATTCTTCGTTCTCGTAGACGACCTTCTTCGTGAGCCCATAGCAGTTCAAGGGCTTTCCTTTGAGACTGAATACCGCTTGTGTTTGTACATCGCGGGATGCCGTGATAGAGCCAGATGCTGAATCGCCCTCCGTGATGAAAAGGGTCGTCTCCAAACGGCGCTCGTGTTTGATGTCGTTGTAATGCACTTTGCAATCGCGCAACTTTCGGTTGTGCAGATTCGCTTTTTTAGCGCGTTCGCGAGCGAGTTTCTGAATACCCGAAAGTTCTTTTCGTTCTCTTTCAGCCCGCAGAATTTTACGTTGAATGGCATCGGCTACTTCCGGATTTCGGTGCAAGAAATTATCAAGTTCCGTTTGAAGGAAGTTGCCAATGAACGTTCGTACCGTAGGACCTTCTGGCCCCATATCGTTGCTTCCCAACTTGGTCTTGGTCTGTGACTCAAAAACGGGTTCTATCACTTTGACCGAAATGGCGCCGATGACACTCTGCCGAATGTCCGCCGCATCGTATTGTTTGCCAAAGTACTGGCGAATGGTCGCGACCAACGCTTCACGGAAGGCACTCTGGTGCGTGCCCCCTTGTGTCGTGT
>DLWR01000066.1 GCA_003444795.1 Cryomorphaceae bacterium | reverse complement strand
TTCTGTTTGAGCGAGCCAGAAGCCGGCTCCGATGCCACCAGTCAGCGCACGACAGCGATTGATCATGGCGATCATTACCTCCTGAACGGGACCAAAAACTGGATTACCAACGGGGGCACGGCAAGTGTTTACCTCGTGATGGCACAAACGGACGCCTCCAAGGGCCACCGGGGTATCAATTGCCTCATTGTGGAGAAGGGAATGGACGGCTTTGTGGTCGGTAAAAAAGAGGACAAGTTGGGTATTCGCGGAAGCGATACGCATTCCTTGATGTTCACCGACGTGAAAGTTCCTAAAGAGAACCGCATTGGCGAGGACGGATTTGGGTTCAAGTTTGCCATGAAGACGTTGTCCGGCGGCCGAATTGGAATCGCCGCCCAAGCCCTGGGTATTGCCTCAGGGGCCTTGGAATTGGCCGCTAAGTATGCCACTGAGCGCAAAGCCTTTGGCAAGCCCATCTCCGAGCACCAAGCCATTTCCTTCAAGTTGGCGGACATGGCTACTAAAGTCGAAGCAGCGCGCTTGCTCGTGCTCAAGGCCGCATGGTTGAAGGATCAAGGTCAAAACTTTGACAAGGAATCAGCGATGGCCAAATTGTACGCCTCCGAAGTGGCCATGGAGGCCACCGTGGAAGCGGTTCAGATCCACGGCGGATATGGCTTTGTGAAGGAGTATCACGTAGAGCGCTTGATGCGCGACGCGAAGATTACCCAGATCTACGAAGGCACGAGTGAAATTCAACGCATTGTCATTGGACGTGCGGTTTTGGAAGAGCTCGGTTCCCACTAATTGTTGTCAAGAGCACAAAAAAAGCGCGGCCCCAGGGCCGCGCTTTTGCATTAAACGTTTATCGCTGCGCGGGGCGCAACGGAGAGATTATTTCCTTTATTCGGCTTCCTCAGTGCTGGGAGCTTCCATGCCGTTGAGGATTTCTGCCAGCTTAGCCGTGAGGTCCAAAGCTTCTGAACCGTAGAGTAGGTTGGATTCGTAGACGAAGATGAGGTCCAAGCCAAGATCTTCTTGCAATTTGGCAATGGCCTTGTCTACCTGTTCCTTGACGATGGCGTTCATTTTTGCCTCCTCTTGAGCGAGTTCTCCACTGCGCTGTTGCTCCAGGGCTTGGTAGTTTTGGTTAACGCGCTGGAAATCCAACTGGGCGCGTTCCAATTCAATTTTTGACAAATTGGGGGCCGCTTTTTGCAATACCTCGTATTCTGCCTGCAAATTTTGCTGGCTGCGGATTAGTTCTGCTTCCATTTTCTTCGCAGTTGCCTCAAATTCAGCCACTAATTCCGTGTGGTAGGTGTAGAGTTGCGTTAAAGAGTCCAGGCGAACGTAGCCAATGTTCAAGCCTTCGCCTGCGCTTCCGCTACTGCCATTTTGGGTGCAGGATGCAGCCATCAAAAGGGCGGCGCCTGCCAATAAGAGTGTTTTCACCGTTTTCATGCCGCCGAAAATACTCAAAAGACGCGGTTGATGGCATCTTCAATCAGAGAATCGTCTGCAATTTCTGCCCAGGTGACCTTCAGACCGGGGCTGCGATCCATTTCACGGCGAATGGCGGTGCGCGCTTCTTCGTTTCGCGCCCAGGCTCGGCGAGCAATGCCATTGTTTACGTCGAAGAAAAGCATAGAGGCAAGTCGTCGGTCGGCTTCAGGGCTTCCGTCCAGGAGCATGCCAAAGCCGCCGTTGATGACTTCTCCCCAGCCTACGCCTCCGCCATTGTGTAGGCTGACCCAAGTCGCCCCGCGGAAGCTGTCGCCAATGGCGTTGTGAACCGCCATGTCCGCCGTAAAGCGCGATCCGTCGTAGATATTGGAGGTCTCGCGGTAGGGCGAATCCGTTCCACTCACGTCGTGGTGGTCACGGCCTAGGACAACCGGCCCAATCTTCCCCGCTGCAATGGCTTCGTTGAACGCCCGGGCAATGGCCATTCGGCCCACGCTGTCCGCATAGAGGATGCGCGCCTGCGATCCTACCACGAGTCGATTTTCCTCGGCTTGATCAATCCAGCGAAGATTGTCCTCCATCTGGAGTTTGATGTCCTCGGGTGCCTCTTCGGCCATGCGGCGAAGGACGTCCGCAGCGATGGCATCCGTGGCGCGAAGATCTTCGGGCTTGCCCGATGCGCAAACCCATCGGAAGGGGCCAAATCCATAGTCAAAACACAGGGGGCCAAGAATGTCTTGCACATAGCTGGGATAGGCGAAGTCAAGGCCATTTTCCGCCAAGATGTCCGCACCCGCTCGACTGGCTTCTAGGAGGAAAGCATTGCCATAGTCAAAGAAGTACATTCCCCGGCTGTGCAGGGTGTTGATGGCCTCCACGTGACGGCGCAAGGTGTCCTGAATGGCACCTTTGAAGCTTTCGGGGTCCGAAACCATCAGTGCATTTGCTGCTTCGTAGCTATACCCTTGGGGGTAGTAGCCGCCGGCCCAGGGGTTGTGAAGGGAGGTTTGGTCGCTGCCCAAGTCCACGGAGATGTTCCGTTCCACCAAACGCTGCCATAGGTCCACCGTATTTCCTACAAAGGCGATGGAGCGGTTGCCTCCAGCGGCTTGGCTCTCTAGGGCGGAATCAATCGCGGCATCTACATCCTCAAAAATGGCATCCACCCACCCTTGGCTGTGGCGCTTGTGGGCGGCCGTGGGATTGATTTCGGCGGTGATACTCACCATACCGGCAATGGAGGCCGCCTTGGGCTGTGCGCCACTCATTCCACCCAGTCCTGCGGTGACAAAGAGTTTGCCTTCCAAGGGACCGCGGGTGAATTTGCGTGCGGCATTCATGACCGTTATGGTAGTTCCGTGGACGATGCCCTGAGGGCCAATGTACATGTAGGAACCGGCGGTCATTTGGCCATATTGAGAAACGCCAAGGGCATTCATGCGCTCCCAGTCATCCGGTTTGGAATAGTTGGGAATCACCATGCCGTTGGTCACGACCACACGTGGTGCTTCCTTGGACGATGGGAAAAGCCCTTGTGGATGCCCGCTGTGCATGTGCAACGTCTGTTCCTCGGTCATGGTGGCGAGGTACTGCATCGTCAGGAGGTACTGGGCCCAATTCTGGAAGACGGCCCCATTTCCTCCATAGGTGATGAGCTCTTGGGGATGCTGGGCAACGGCGGGGTCCAAATTGTTTTGAATCATCAGCATGATGGCGGCCGCCTGTTGACAGAGGGCTGGATAATCACTGATGGGCCGAGCATGCATCGCATATCCAGGCATAAAGCGGTACATGTAAATGCGCCCATAGTCTTTGAGCTCCTGTGCAAATTCAGGGGCCAAGACGGCATGCCATTTTTCTGGGAAGTAGCGCATGGCGTTTTTGAGTGCCAGGGCTTTTTCACGCGCCGAAAGCACATCCTTGCGCACAGGCGCATGCGAGACCGTTGGATTTAGGCCGGGATGTTCGGGGAGTTCGGTGGGTATGCCAGCTAAAATGGCCGATTGAAATGTATCCATCGTCAGGGCGTCTTTATGCGACCGAGTTTTTTATCAAATCCATACGGGCAATGTTTGCATCCGCTTTGGCAGCAATGTCCGCGCTTGAGGTGGTAGGCCTCGGTGAAGACGATGTAGCCTTCAGGGCTGTGATAAAAATCTTCCGGGTCTAGCTGGTTCATGGCGGGGTTGCTGCTACAAAAGTCGGCTATAAAACGCAAAAAGGAGCGACCTTTATCCCATGAGAACGTTTGCCCTCCTCCTGAGTTCGATGCTGCTTTTGGCTAGTTATTCTGTTTCGGCCCAAAAAGAGGCAGACAGCCCTCCCGTCCCATTATCACCCCGAAAAGCCTACATCCAAGTCTATGCAAAATGGGCGGTGAAGGAGATGAAGCGCACGGGTATTCCGGCTTCGATCACATTAGCGCAAGGGATTTTAGAGAGTGGAAACGGACAAAGCCGTTTGGCAACGGAAGGAAACAATCACTTTGGCATTAAGTGCCATGATGGCTGGAAGGGAAAGACCATGTTTGTGGACGACGACAAGCCCGACGAGTGCTTTCGCGTCTACCGGGACCCCCGTCAGAGTTACAAGGACCACTCGGACTTCTTGGTAAGCCGAAGCCGCTACGATGGCCTCTTTATCCTAGATCCCCGAGATTACCAAGCCTGGGCAAAGGGCCTGAAATCGGCAGGCTATGCGACCAGCCCAACCTACGCGGAGAAGCTCATTAAAATCATAGAGGAGGAAGAACTGTACCGCTATGATCAGCAGGTGATCAAACCCGCCACTAAAGGCTTGAAGGCACATTCACGCTACAAGATGGCGCCAAACGGTGCGGGCTATGTCGTTTTAGAAGAAGGGGAAACGGTGGAGCAGGTCGCATTTGATCTGAATTTGAAACTGGACAAAGTTTTAGGTTTCAATGACGCCTCCTATGCCTGGAAACCGGGCACGGGTGACCGCGTGTACATCACCCCAAAAAAGAATCAGTGGGACCGAAAGCTTCGCGACGTGAGCACCTGCCGAATGGTTGGCGGCGAAAGCACCTGGGAAGTGGCGCAGCGCTACGGAATTACGTTGGAAGCCCTCTATAAAATGAATGCATGGCCGGTAGGCTACCAGCCTGGGGATGGCGAATTGATTCGCCTCCAAGGCCCACGTTTGGCACTCACCAAAAACCCCGCAGGCATCCTGTAATCAGGGCACCAAGAGGCTCGTGGACCAGTAGGCCTCCTTCCCTTGCGCACGGTAGGTCAATCCTGCCCAGGGCGCTTGAGGGTTTGGCTGGCGGCTGACCCACCAAATCTGTCCTTCGCTTGGCTGGCTCCGCACATAGCGAATCGCCAACTGATAGGCCGCTTCATCTGCAGTGTCTCGGCTGTCTGTGAGGTAATGCATGTAGCGGTTGGCGGCAGCGGTGTCCTCGCAGGTTAGTATAAAATCCCCCATAGTTTTTACATAGGGCAGGACCTCCAGGGGCTTGCGCAGACCTAAGTCGTTTACGGCCAAAAGGTCGGTTGAGGCCATCCAATGCGGGACGTCCAGCGGATTGTTTTCGGCGTACCGCATGGTGACGCGGTGAATGTCTTTGCGACGCCCTTGGAAATGGCATTCGCCTTGGGCTTGAATGGTCGTGGGCTGGCCCTTAAAGTTGATGCGGCTGTCAACAGCCGTCCATTGCGCCCATACTAATGCCGGAGTGAGCCAACGCCATCCCGGGAAGGTGCGCGCCTCCGTGCTGTCTGCAAAGGCCAAGGCCTCGGAGCGAGGAGCCTCCTCGCTAACGGCCACCTTGGCGGTACTGTCTGCCGTGTAGCGCACGCTCCATGCCTGGCTGCCCGGTTGTTGGAAGCGCCATGAACGAAGATCGTCGGGCAGGCCCATGTCTTCACCCTCACTGGGTGGCCAGACGCGGCTCAAGGGCGATCCATCTTCTAGAGCAAGGGTCACAAACCCACCCGTGCGTGCTAAGTGCTTGGCGAGCTCTGGATACCCCGTGAAGGATTTGCCCCCCGCCTGGTTTTCCACCTGTCGAATGCCTTCCTCGGCCAGAATATCGCTGCGGCTGAGGATCAGCCACTCGGCCGTTTCCGCCAAGGCCCAAGAGCCAGTGCTGTCTCGCCATTCCCAAATGGCGCCAGTTGAATAGTCTCGGCGATTGGGTTCAAAGCCTTGCAACGCAGAGGGATGCCAGTCAGTAAAGCCTCGTCG
>DLWR01000132.1 GCA_003444795.1 Cryomorphaceae bacterium | reverse complement strand
ATTGCCGTCCAGTCCGCGGTACTGGCCGTCCACATCTTGGAAGACATGAGGGGCTATCAAACTGTGGTAGAGCGCGGCGTAGAAGGTGGTCCGGTCTTCGGGCGTGAGGAATTCGCCCTGAATTTTGCCCAACTCAACTAACCAGCGCGATTGGGCCTCTGCTTTGGCCACGTCGAAGGGCTTGGCTTCCGCGCGTAAGCTGGCGAGTGCACCCGCAGTAGAAACCCCACTGATGGCAAAAACCACTTCTAAGGGTGCTTCACTCGGCGCAAAGGTGAATTCGGCTCGCACCGCTCGGCCTGCCATCTCAGGAAAGTTTTCGAACTCCTTAAAGCGTCGGTAAAAGCCGCGGTAGGGTGTTTGGTCGTCCTTTTGGTGGCGGTAGCTCTGAACAGGCCGGCTAAAGGAGGCCGCAAAGTAGATGTAGCGATCCCGCGCCCAGCCCGAAACATGTCGGTAGCCCGTAATCAGGGTGTCATTTTCCACGCGAAGGCTGGACCACAAGACTTTGCCCTCGTAGCCGTATATGCCGTTCACGAGGTCGAGCAGGAGGGCGGCGCTATCCTCTGCGGGGTAGGTGTAGCGGTGAAAACCCGTGTGGGTGTTGGCGCTGAGTTCGGCCAAAACACCTGAACGTTCCAGCTGTACGCGGTAGTACCCGGGTTCTGCCGACTCCGTTTCTTTGTCAAAGGTTTCAAAATAGCCACTGGCGGGATCTGTTCCATCCCCGGGCCGCAGCGATTGCCCCGCCTTCACGGGAAGCAAAGAAAAATCGCCTAAATCGCTGTGCCCCGTTCCGCTGAAATGCGTGTGACTGAAGCCATAGATGGTCCGGTCTTCATACTGGTACCCGGCACAGTATCCATAAACCTCTGGGTTGTAGGATCCATTGGGTAGGGCATAGGGGACCAAACGGGTATCTGGACTCAACTGCACCATGCCGAAGGGAACCACCGCCCCCGGGAAGGTATGGCCCATTCGTTCCGTACCTAGAAAGACATTCACATCCTGAAGGCTTTGGGCGGCGGCGCTCAACGCGCCGGCCGCCAGCAGTCCCACAAACAGCTGTTTCATTCTTGAATGGAGATTTCGTCGATGAAAATGAAGGTTTCGCCCCCGGCGCCTAAATGCCAGTCGGGGAGTGGGCCAGCATTCTTGAATACAAAGCGGATCCCAGCGATTTTGGGGCGCATGCGGTGGCCTTGGTGCCGGTAATCCGTCCGCCAATGCATGATTTCGGCAGGGATATCTTCAATCTCATCGTAGTCCGACCAAGCGGCCAACCACTCTTCGCCGTTGGCTTTGATGAGGTACATCTCCACGCGCTTGGGGTAGGTGATCCACGATCGCTGATCATGCAGGAGGCTGAAGTCTATTTCTAAACGTTTGAAGCGCTTGGCTACAGGTGGGCTGACCAGAACGCTCAAATCCTGCCCTTGAAGTCCAAACCATTCTCCCTTGCGCCAATCCACATCGCCGCGAACGCCATCGATCAACGCGGCCTCTCCGGGGTTGTACTGTGGGTTGGGCTTCCCTTCCAAGACGCGAACGCTCCAGTCGTTTGGTTTCTTAGTGGTGTACGCGGTACTGGTATGGCCGGGTTCCGAGGAAACTCGGATGCTTTGACTTTCCGTCACTTTCCGTTGAGTTGGTGCGTGTGCGGAGGGGGTCATCCAAACGCTAGCCGTAGTGCTTCCTTCAAAGCGTCGCGCGACCTCAATACGTGGCGCGGGCAAAAGGTCCAAATCACGGCGGTCTACAAAGGGGTGCCTATTGGTGTAGGTGGACCAGTTCCTACCAATTTCCGGGATGGTGCGGTGCGTAAAGAAAACGTGCTCGGGATGGGCTTCAAGGGCCTCTTGACTCAAGTATGTTTGATGGCCTTCAAACAGGTCCGCAACCCCAGCCTCGCCGTCTATACTTTCCAGCCCCGGAGTATCTGAGCGCAGCACCTGATCCATGGGCAAGCAACCCATGAGGCAGGGTCCATGCCCCATGCGGTTCAGGGTAACACCGTCTGCGCCCACTTGAGGCAGGTGCACGGATTCCCACAAGGGCGCCGCTAAGGCATACTGAGCCTCACCCGGAACCAAGGGATACAAACCCCAAGAACTCATAACGTACCACGCCGACATTTGACCGCAATCCTCATTGCCCTGGTATCCATCGGGCTGGTCGCTGTACATGGTTTCCAGAATCTCCCGAACACGGGCCTGTCCCTTTTCCGGGTGCTGGGTGGCGGCGTAGAGCCAGGCAATGTGGTGGCTCGGTTCGTTTCCGTGCGCATATTGGCCTATCAAGCCTGTGATATCGGCTTGATCCCGGCCCACAGTTTGTGATGGTGCATCAAATAGGGCATCTAATTGTCCCTCCAGGGAGAATCCTGACTGGCCGAGCATGTCCTGCCAGCGCTTTAGGTCATGGATGGGCGAGAAGCTGTATTGCCAGGCGTTGGCTTCGGTGAAGTTGTTGTTGACCTCACGCGGTTCATAGCGCTTTAAGAAGGTCCCGTTGTCGCGTGGCCGGGCCAAACCGGTCTCCGGATCCAAAAGGATATCCAAGCCTGTGAACGTTGCCAAAAATGATCCGCAACGGAGTCCTTTCCAGCCTTGGCGGCCGTCCAAGCGATACAAGCATCGTCGTAGGCGTATTCGAGGGTTTTGGACACCGATTCAGACTCGTCCTGAATGCTGAGGTAGCCCTGTTCGCGGTAGGTGGGAAGGCCAAACACGTCGGATTCTGCCGTCCCTATCATGGCGGTTACCTCACGCTCGACATCCACGGGAAAGCCCTTGGCGATAGCATCTGCGATCACGCTCACGCTGTGGTACCCAATCATGCAGTTGGTTTCGTTGGCGGCTAGCTCCCAAACGGGTAGGCGTCCCGTTTGGTCGTAGTGATCTAGCATGGTTTCAATGAAGTCCATGGCCCTTTCGGGCTGGGTGAGGAGGTAGAGCGGGTGCGCCGTTCGGTAGGTATCCCACAGGGAGAATACGGTGTAGTGGGGGTGTTCTGGGTCTTGGTAGATGGCATCGTCCATGCCGCGGTATCGGCCGTCGGCATCGCTCCACAAATTGGGCACACTGAAGGCATGGTAGAGCGCCGTGGCATAGATCCGCTTTTGTGCATCAGTGCCGCCGGTGACCTGAGCACGGTTGAGCTCCGCTTGCCAGGCAGCTTGGGTTTCTGCCTTTGTCCAGGTAAAAGGATTGGTCCAGCCTTTTTTGGCAACGGGAATTCCCGCGTGCCAGTTTTGATAATTTCCCTCTGCGCCTTCTGGATCCACGCCGCTGAGGCTGACGGCCAATAGGTCATGAGGAGGGTAGATTTCGACCTCCTTCTCGGAGGTCATGGCCTTGGGTCGCGGAAGGTCGATTTCCAACAAAAAGCGGCCCTCTTCAAATTCCGTGAGGCGTGAAATGCGCATAAACGGAGATTCCAGGTGCAGCGAAGCATAGAGGGATTGTTGGCGCGCCCAACCTTCAGAGATGCGGTGAATGGCGACATAGGGAATGCCTTGGGCATCTTGGGCAATGCTGGCCCCTTGCCGAAGGGTGCGGTCGCGGTAGGTGAGGTCTAAAAGAAAGTAGGCGCGGTGGTCCGCTCGGTCCGGCAGGATGTAGCTGTGCACCCCGACGCGCTCTGAGGCGGTCAAGGAGCACTCGATGCCGTTTTGAAGGAAGACGGTGTAGTAGCCGGGTTCGGCTTTTTCGGAACACTTATGGAAGCCCACCGTTTCCTCCAGGTCGTCTGG
>DLWR01000187.1 GCA_003444795.1 Cryomorphaceae bacterium | reverse complement strand
TCAACAGCCTTTACCTTGAACAGGGCCCTCAAAGAGCGTCGCAAACGCCTAGTTACCCCCAACCCGGTACATCACCCCCAGCCCAGCAATGGCGTGGTTGAAATAGAAGCGTCCTAACCACTGAGGAGTAATGGCGTAGGTCAAGGTGTAGTTGCCGCCTAAAATGACCCCTCCCTCGGGCCCGTCAATCGGGTGAAGCCAAGCACCTGTTAGTTCGTGAATCCCCTGGTAACCGCTAAGCATGCCCACTTGCAGGCCGGACGTCCATTTTTCAGAATGGCGGTAGGCCCATTCCCCCCCAAGCATAAAGGAAAGCTGATGCCAGGAGTTCATCATAAGGGCTTGGATGAGTTGGACTTCGGACTTGCCTCCCGTCCCTTCGTGCAGCGTAATGCGCGAGGTGAAGATGGGATGATGGCTATTGAAGCGGTAGCTCCAGGTGGTGTCTCTAAATCGATGCGAATGTTCGCTCTGGCCAGGGAAGCTCTGGCCGTCCTGCCAGCTGCCGGGCACTTGTATCCAAGCGGAGCGCTGTATTGTGGGATCCTGGTGCCAAGAGTGGAAGTAGCCCAGTTCCAATTGAATTTTGGGCTGGAACTGAGCAAAGAGGGAGCTGCCTAGCAGGGTGGCTGTCCAAATCAATAGAGTGGATATTCGCATGGGATAAAACTAACGACTTCCCGCATGTGAATGCTATATTCGCCGCTATGCAGGCAGATTTGCGCATCCTTTCGCTCTATTTCCGTGGGCTGTTCTATTCCTATGACAATCCCAAATGGGGAATTCGGGCCAAGGATAGCCTTCTCATCCAGACTTTACACCAGCGCCGAATGCTAGCTCCGCACCCTCTTAGGGAGGATAGACTCATCCTCACATTGCGCGGGGAACGCTATGCCAAGGACATCATCCATAAGATTTTGCGGCCGGTGATATGGGTGATTGTTTCGTGGCTGCTGATCATGCTCTATTACCGCCCATGAAACAGTGGCTTCTCGCAGCATGGTTGGGCTTCCCGTTCGTGGCCCAGGGACAATCCTTTTGGCTGGAATCCGGGTACAAACAGTCCTTGGCAAAGCGCACAGACATATCGGTAGACCTGGCTTGGCGGGGATCGCCATCGCAAGCAGGGCGAGCTTTTACGGATGTTCAGCTGGACCACCAATGGGGCAAGCACTTCTTTGGTTTTTACGAGTGCCGCGTGAATCTCTGGGGCACCCAAGCGCGAAACACCTTTGGATTGGGAGTCGATGAAAACCTCAAATGGCGGGACACCAAACTTTTGGCGGTGAAATACAGCTGGCGCTACCATGACGATGACCGAGAATTTCGTCAGTCCTTGAGTGTGGATCGAAAAATGGGCCGTTGGAAGCCCAAGGCGGAACTCGAAACCTGGTACCGTCCATGGGATTCCGGAAGTGTTCTGCGAAAATGGAGGGCCACGGCCGTACTTCAGTACTATGCAAAGGGTCCTGCCAAGTGGGAGTTGGGCATGTTAAGTCAATCCAATTTTAGTAAAAAGGGGAATTTTCAATCCTCCGAATGGGCGCTATGCGCCGGGTTTCAATTGCGATTGCCGGGATCATGAGGCCAGTTTTAACCCCCTTAGTGTGTGGTTTACACCATCGCACTTTCCCTATCTTTAAGGCATGATTCGTTGGACAACCCTTCTCCTTCTGGTCTTGGTGGCACCACTTCAGGCTCAAATCCTGACCATAGACCCGCCATTTCCCACGCAAAACGACACGGTAACCATAGTCTATGATGCCACGGAAGGCAATGGAGCCTTGGTGGGTGTTTCACCCGTTTATGCCCATGCAGGATTGATTACAACGGCATCCACTTCTCCTACCAATTGGCAGTATGTGCAAGGTCAGTGGGGACAACCGACCCCTTCGGTTTTAATGACAAACCTGGGCAACAACCTTCACCAGATTCAATACCACATCCCTTCGTTTTACGGGTTCCCTGCGGCGTCGACCACCGTTTTGGAGTTGGCTTTTGTCTTCCGGAATGCGGCTGGAAATATTGTGGGCCGATCCACCGATGGTTCGGACATCTATTATCCTATCTATCCGGCGAATGCTGGATTGCTTGGGGCGTTTTTCACCCCTGATGATCATCGCATTACCAATCCGGGCGACACCTTGTCGATCCATGCTGCGGCAAATGCAAACGCCACCCTCAGTCTCTACGACAATGGGGTCTTGATTGCCTCAGACACGGGCGCGCAGCACCTCTACCATGACTTGGTGGTCACTGGGAATGGGCAGCATCTCCTGGAATTTGTGGCTTTTGACAGTGCGTCGACGGCCCGAGATACCGTCTACTACTTTGGGAATCCCAGCCAGTTAGTGCAAAACCCTCCCGCTGGCATGGTGGACGGGATGAATGAGTTGAACGACTCCACCGTTGTGCTCCAATTGCACGCTCCCGGTAAGGATTATGTGTATGTTTTGGGCGACTTTAATGGCTACTTGCCCGATTCGGCGTACTACATGCACAAGTCTCTGAACGGCGAAAAGTTTTGGCTGACGCTTCATCTCCAGGCGGGCCAAACCTACACCTACCAGTACTGGATTGACGGCCTGATCAAAGTGGCGGACCCCTACTCGGAGTTGATTTTGGACCCCTACAATGACGGGAGTATTCCGGCCGCGACTTGGCCCAATTTACCGAGCTACCCCAGTGGTCTAACGACGGGACACTGCACCTTGCTGCAGCCAGGAAAGCCGGACTACGCGTGGAAGAACACCTCGTTTCAAGCCCCCCAGCAGACGGATCTGCGCATTTATGAGTTGCTCGTGCGCGACTTCAGCAGCCAGCGCAATTACCAGATGATTTTGGATACTTTGGACTATTTGGAGCGTTTGGGCATCAATGCTATTGAATTCATGCCGAACAATGAATTTGAGAACAACGAAAGCTGGGGCTACAATCCCTCCTTCCACATGGCATTGGACAAGTACTATGGCACGCCCGATAAATACAAGGAGCTGATTGACAGCTGCCATAGCCGGGGCATTGCCGTCATCATGGATATGGTTTTCAACCATGCCTACGGCCAAAGTCCTTTGGTACAGATGTACTGGAATTCTACGCAAGGCAAACCGGCCAGCAACAACCCATGGTTCAATGCGGATTGCCCACACCCCCCGTATTGTTGGGGAAATGACTTTAACCATTTGGCTGTCGCCACTCAGAACTTCATGGACCGCGTGAACACGCATTGGTTCCAAGAATTCCACATCGATGGCATCCGCTTTGACTACACGAAGGGCTTTACGAACAGCGGAAATTCGGGCTGGGATGTTACTCGCCAAAATTTGCTCAAGCGCATGGCCGATACCATTTGGGCTGTCAACCCCAACGCCTATGTGATTCTCGAGCATTGGGGCGACAACAACGAGGAAAAACTGCTCTCTGACTACGGTATGATGCTTTGGGGCAATGCCACGTACAACTTCCGCCAGGGTGCGCAGGGCTACCTGCCCGGGAGCAACTTTGCCTACGGCATTCACAAGCAGCGCGGGTGGAATGACGCGCACCTCATCGCGTATACGGAGAGCCACGACGAAGAACGCTTGATGTACGATGTTCTCACCTACGGTAATTCCTCCCCGCAAGGGTACAAGTGCTATGTGTTGAACACGGCCTTGCGTCGGTCCGAACTTGCCAACGTCTTCGCCTTCACCATTCCCGGGCCGAAGATGATTTACATGTTCAACGAGTTGGGTTATGACCAGTCTATAGACAACCCTTGCCGAATCTGCAACAAGCCTCCCAAATGGGGCTACCAGCAAGTGCCGGAACGCCGTCGCCTGTACGATGTGACTGCCGCGGTGATGCAGCTCCGAAAATTAGCCCCGGCCTCCTTTGATGGGAGCAATTTCACCTACAACCTGGGCGGTGCCGTCAAGCGCATCAACCTCCAGGATTCGGCCATGAATGTGAATGTCATTGGCAACTGGGATGTGCAGCCCCAAAATGGCATACCAAACTTCCCCCATACGGGTAAGTGGTATGAATACTTCTCCGCGGACTCCGTGAATGTGGTTGATCCGTACATGAGCTTTGTCTTGGAGCCCGGCGAATACCGCATTTATACGGATGTGAAATTGCAGCAGCCGAGCATCACCTTGGGACAGGATGAAATGCCTACTCGAGGATTGCTGAACATCTATCCGAATCCGGCCACGGATGCCGCTTTGGTCGTTGCGCCAATCAGCGGAAACCTTCACGTCCTAGATCTACAAGGTAGAGAGCTTTTCCAGGTGAGCGTGGAAGCCAACGTCCCACAGGAAATCTCTTTGACGCATCTTTCCCAAGGACTCTATGTCGTCCAAATCGGGGATTATATCCAACGAATCCAAGTGTTGCGATGAAAAAGCTTTCCACTTCCTTGCTAGCCGCTTTTCTATGCTGGGCAGGTATTGTTTCCGCACAGCCCAGCTACCTTCTATCTACCAAAAAGGAGGGAACACTCGCTATTGGAATCGGATCGATGGCCCTGGTGAATGTCTGGTCTGGCCAACAGCTGCAAGGGTTTACCGAAGCGGAATTGGCTACCCTTGACCCGTCAGTGGTTCCCATGTGGGACCGATGGGCTTTGAATCGCTGGGATGAAGCGGCAGGTCATCGGTCTGATTGGCTTTTTTATGGGGCAGCTGCCTGGTCTTCCGCCTCTGTGCTTATTCCCGCATGGAAACAAAAGGACGTTAGGGCCTCCGTGCCGACTGCGGTCCTTTGGGTAGAAATGAATGCCCTCACACTCGTGGCGACGGATTTGACTAAAAATCTAGTGACCCGTCCACGTCCCTTCACGTACTACGCGGGAGCACCTCTGGAGGCGCGAATGGACTACGATGCCCGAAAGTCCTTTTTCTCGGGACATACGAGCATGACGGCAGCCAATTCTTTTTACGCGGCAAAAGTATTCTCGGACCTGTATCCGGCTTCCAAATGGANGCCATGGGTGTGGACGGCCGCCGCTGTTTTGCCGGCACAGACTGCCCATCAGCGCATGGCCGCAGGAAAACACTTCTTTACGGATGCCCTTGTTGGCTATGGCGTAGGTGCACTCATGGGTTGGGGCATACCACAACTTCATTTGCAGCGCTAGTAGGTCGCTGGCATCCAGGGCGCCCAGCCCCATTCTCAGGGATCAACACGTCCGATCCAGGTGATTTTTCGTTGAATCGCATCAATTTGGACGCGAATGGAACATATCTCTCCCGGTTTAAGCGTGAAAGTGGGCGTTTCAAAGGTGAGGCTATACCCTGGAGGTAATTCCGGCGTCTTCCAGGTATATTGGCCCGGTGGGAGATGTGTTTTCCACTGCCATTCCTCCGACAGAATATGAACCACGTGTTCCTGCCCTCCCGCATCGACCACCAAGCAGCGCAGTACGGGATGTTGGAGCAGGCCTGTGGTTTGGATGCGCAGTTGGGGTTCTCGCGGTAGAATCTCTTCTCGCCATTCCATGGGGCGCTTGGTTGGGAAGTCAAAGCAGTGGTGCACCCGTAAAGCGACCGTTTGGCCTTGGAAGGATACACTCCATGTTGGGCTGCCCATCTGCACGGCGATGGCATTTCTATACATCCGTGCGGTCGCGAAAGCCCCTTTCGGACTACGGTAGCTCAGGGAAGCTTGCTGTAACCAGGGACTGGAACTGTAGTGTACAGTTCCCTGCCAATGTCGGCCCAACGGAATCGCTAGGCGACCCATCCAACTTTGGGGCACAAGCCCCTGGCGGAAGAGGCCAAAAAGTTCATATCCGCTAATTTTTAGTTTTCCTGTCAGCTGTAGATCTAGACCCTGTGTAGAGTGCGTTTCATAGATTTCGAGATAATGTCCATTTCGGGCCATGCCCATTCGGCTGTAGTCCCATTTTCCACACCCCCCGGCAACCGCATAAAAGTGCTTCAGGTTAAGCCGGGATTGCCATCGTTCCCCTTGAAGGCTTAGAAGGCTTCGCAGCTGATTACGCTGGAGGGCTAGCTCGCTCTGCCCTCCGGGTGCTAGGCGGATTCGCCAATCCCCAGCCTCTAAGCGTGCCGCCCATCCGCCGTGCGATGCATAGGTTATTTGTTTCAAAACAGGCCAAGGACTAGACCATTGCACCCAG
>DLWR01000003.1 GCA_003444795.1 Cryomorphaceae bacterium | reverse complement strand
TCTCGATAGGGGCTGCCCAACGCGAACCCCAGTAACCATTTTCGACGATGATGGCAAGGGCAATTTTGGGGTTTTCGACAGGGGCGAAGGCCATAAAGATGGAGTGGTCCTGGCCGTGAGGGTTTTCGGCCGTTCCCGTTTTTCCTGCCATAGGTAGACCCTCGAGTCGGGATGCACGGGCGGTACCCGATTCAAAGACATCGGCCATGCCCTGGATGATGACGTCAAAATTTTCGGAATCAATGGTCGTGATATGTTTGAAACCGTAGATTTCGGGGTCGACGGGGTCCATGCCCACTTGGCGCACCACGTGCGGGGTATACCAATAGCCGTGGTTAGCCACGGCCGCTGCCAAATTGGCTAACTGTATGGGGGTGACCACCAATTCTCCTTGGCCAATGGCGAGCGAAATGACCGTGGGCGATTTCCACCGGTCGCTGCGGTACACCCGGTTGTAGTAACTGCCGTCGGGGACAAAGCCTTTTCGTCCCGTTGGGAGGTCTACCCCCAGGAATGCGCCTAGACCAAAGCTGGTCACGTGCTTGTTCCAAGCGTCAATACCCTGCGAGGCCGTGGGGTACTTGTCTAAAGTTCGCTTCAAAATTTGACAGTGGTAGTTGTTGCAGGATTTTGAAATACTACCGCGTAAATTCAAGGTCCCTGCTTTGCAGTGGCAGCCCACGTGTAGACGACCAAAATGGTAGCCATCGATGCACGTATACTGGGTTTCGGGGGAGACGACCCCTTCTTGCAGGGCAATCAGCGCGTTAAGTACTTTAAAAGGCGAACCGGGTGGGTATTCAGCCAGAATGCCCCGGTCGTACAGAGGCTTGTTGATGGAATCGCGGTACAGGAGGGAATAATTGCGCGAGCGATACCGTCCCACCAGTGCGTTGGGATCATAGCTTGGGGAGGAGACCAAAGCCAATATCTCGCCGGTAGAAGGCTCTATCGCCACGATGGAGCCGCGTTTCCCGGACATGAGTAGCTCTCCGTAGGCCTGAAGCGTAGCGTCCAAGGTTAGGGTCAAATTTGATCCAGGTACAGGCTTCTCGTCGTACTTACCCCCTTGGAAGGGCCCCACATCTCGGTTGAGATTGTCAACGGTGATATAGCGTCGGCCTGCTCTACCGCGTAGTGCCTCTTCATAACTGGCTTCCACCCCGGAGATGCCGATGTAATCGCCTAATTCGTATTCGGGCTTACGGCTCAAGATGTAGTCATTCACCTCTGAGACATAGCCTAACACGTTGCCACCCGTGGGCTTTAAATATTTCCGAAGGATGCGGCGCCGAAGGGCAATGCCAGGGTAAAATGAGACTTCTTCTTGAATGCGGGCATAATCGTTGGCGGTTAATCCCCGGAGAATCGGGCTGGGGCGAAATGGGGAATACACCTTCGCACGATGAAGGCTTCGGCGCAAGCGATCGAGGTCTTCTCCGAGGAGACGGGCTAGCCGAGCAGTATCGATGTCGTGCATCAATCGAGGGGTGGCTTCGACATCATAGGCCATTTGGTTGGAGGCCATGACTTCGCCATTTCGATCCAACATCACCCCGCGCGGGGCAAAAATCTTTTCAATGCGCTGGGCATTGTTTGCGGCACTTAGGGTGTAGCGCTCGTCGATGATTTGGATGTAAAACAAACGCGCGACAAAAATGAGCGTCGCCCCAATGAGTAAGAAGAAGTACAGGTTGGTCCGCTTCATCGCCCTTCTTCGGGTTTAATCAATAAGCCCAGGAGATAGAGCAAGAGGACGGTCGCTGCTCCAGAAACGATGGTACGCCAAACAAAGCCCCAAAAATTGTAGAGCCCATGGGCATCCACGGCAAAGAGATATCCGTGGTGCGTAGCCACGGCTACAGCCGTGTAAACTAACCATTTGCCCGCACCCATTTCATGGATTGTGAAGCCCAAGCCTTCTTCCGCAGCCCGAGGCAATACAGAGGAGAGGATGGCAGGACGGAAATAGGCCAAGAGGGTGCTCGCCATGAGGTGCATGCCGCCACTGTGCATCTGGAAGTCCATCCATCCACCTAGAACGGCACCCAGCCAGAGGAGTTGCATTCGGCTCCAAGTGGCTGGAGCGAGTAATACTAAAGCGATATAGAGGTAAGGATTCAAGTAGCCATAGAGCTGAACTTGGCTCAACACGAAGCTCTGAAAGAGCAGGATGCCTAATGACCACAGGAGCCAAGTTGTCCAGCGCTTCATGGTGCTAAGAGGGAATTTTGTGCTTCTTCAAGCACGTTTTTCACAATGTAGGCGGGCTGCTGACGGCTGATGCTGCCCCAAACTTCGAGCACAGCGCTTTGCGTGAAAAGGGAGGAGTCCGTTTCCACTCCAACGACTCGGCCAATGGGCCATCCGGAAGGGAAGAGAGCGGAACGTGCATCCGTTACAATGGTATCGCCCACCACTACTTGAGCTTCAATGGGTAAGTCAATATAATCGACCAAATTGGGGGCACCTCCCGACCAGACCACCGTGCCAAAGTATCCAGTTCGGGCTACCGTACCTGAAATTCGGGACTCCGCGTGCAGCAGGGAGGTCACCTTGGCAAAATGCTCATTGACCTGACTGACAACCCCCAACACTCCAGTCGGAGATAGGACGCCTTGTCCGGGCTCAACGCCTTCTGCGCGACCTCGGTTTAGGATGAGAACATTATTCAATAGATGCGAGGTGCCGTATATCACCTGCCCAGAGACCCAGACAAATTGGTTGCTGTCGACGGCGTTGATGGGTCGGGCAGCAGGTTGGCTGAGTTGCGCGCGGAGCATCGCATTCTCCGCTTGAAGGGCTTGGTTGGTCTGTTCGAGGGCAAAATAGGCTTTCCAACCGTCGCGGGTGCGGTTCCATTCGGCCTGCGCCCCTAGGACACGGCTCCAATAGAAACTTTCATGCATGGGTGAGGAGCGGTACGTCAGGTAGAGCCCGCTCACCTGCATCAGTAGCAAAGTGAGGAGGATGCGGTAGCGAAGGATGAACCGCAGGACGTTCCGCATGCCTTAGCGCATCAAAAGGGTGCGGTATTTCTCCAGGTTTTTGAGGGCAATGCCTGTGCCGCGAACCACCGCACGCAAAGGATCTTCCGCGACATATACGGGGAGGTCAGTTTTGGAAGAAATACGTTGATCCAAGCCGCGCAGCATGGAGCCGCCACCGGCCATGTAAATTCCTGAATTGTAGATGTCCGCAGAGAGTTCGGGAGGGGTCATCGACAAAGCCTCCATGACCGCATCTTCAATACGCGTCAAGGATTTGTCCAGAGCACGAGCGATCTCTTTGTAGGAGATATCCACTTGCTTAGGTTTGCCGGTAATCAAGTCGCGTCCCTGAACACTCATGTCATCGGGAGGAGAGCTCAAATTTTCTATCGCCGCACCCACGTTGATCTTAATCATTTCTGCAGTGCGCTCCCCGACGTACAAGTTGTGCTGGGAACGCATGTAGTATGCGATGTCATTGGTGAAGACGTCACCGGCCACTTTTACACTCTTGTCACATACAATACCGCCCAAGGCCATAACCGCAATTTCTGTGGTACCACCACCGATATCGATGATCATGTTGCCTTTGGGCTCCAGGACGTCGACGCCGATACCAATGGCAGCTGCCATGGGCTCGTGGATGAGGTAGACCTCTTTAGCGTTGGCGTGTTCGGCCGAGTCTCGTACAGCGCGCTTCTCTACCTCGGTAATGCCTGAGGGGATGCAGATTACCATTCGCAAGGAGGGCGTCAACCACTTGTTCTTCAGCACGGGAATGCTCTTAATCATTTCCCGAATCATGTGCTCTGATGCCACAAAGTCAGCGATGACGCCATCTTTCAAGGGGCGAACGGTCCGAATGTTCTCATGCGTCTTTCCATGCATCTGCATGGCCTCATGGCCAATGGCAAGAATGGCGTTGGTGGTCCGGTCCATGGCGACAATAGACGGGGCGTCTACCACGACCTTGTCGTTGTGAATAATCAGCGTATTGGCCGTTCCGAGGTCAATCGCAATATCGTAAGTTAAAAAATCAAACAGTCCCATAGAGCCAGGTTAGTGTTTAAAGTGACGGATGCCCGTCATGACCATGGCTAGGTCATGAGCATCGCAAAAATCGGTGCTTAGTTGATCCTTAATAGAGCCGCCTGGTTGGATAACGGCCCGAATGCCAGCTTGGTATGCAATTTCCACACAATCGGGGAAAGGAAAAAATGCATCTGACGCCATGACGGCTCCTTCGAGTGAAATCCCAAAAGATTCCGCCTTCTGAATGGCTTGTCTGAGGGCGTCGACGCGGGAGGTTTGACCTGTTCCGCTGGCGATAAGCTGACGGTCTTTCGCAAGAACAATGGTGTTGCTCTTGGTGTGCTTGCATACCGCCGAAGCGAAAAGCAAGTCATCTACCTCCTGTTCTGAGGGAGCGCGCTTCGTAGCCACTTGCAAGTCAGATTCACTATCCCGGTGGCTGTCGCGGGCTTGCAACAGTGCGCCATTCAAGGTTGAGCGCACGAGGTACTGGGGCCATTCGCAGGGCTGGCTTTCCAGAATGATGCGGTTCTTTTTGCTCTTTAAGATTTCCAACGCACCAACACTGTACCAGGGGGCAATAACGACTTCAAAGAACAGGTCGTTCATTTTGAGGGCGGTTTCTTCGTCAACCGTTTCGTTGCAGGCAATTACTCCACCAAAGGCAGATACCGGATCGGCGGCCAATGCCCGATCCCAAGCATTGCTCAAGGTGTCGGCAGAGGCCATGCCGCAGGCATTGTTGTGTTTAATAATGGCGACAGTAGGGTCTTCACCCCCTTCAGCACAAAAGAGCATAGCCGCATCGATGTCCAAAAGGTTGTTGTAGCTCAGCTCTTTGCCGTTGTGTTGGATAAAGAGCTCATCCAAGTCTCCAATGAACCACGCGGGTTGGTGTGGATTCTCGCCATAGCGAAGCGCCCGTCGCTCGCCTGGAAGACCGGGGAATGGTTTGGTTTCTCCCGCAAACCAAGCCCCAATGGCTCCGTCGTAGTGATTACTCACCTTAAAGCTGCGGCCAGCAAATGCCTTTCGCTGTTCCAGACTTGTCTGAGCGCCTTGCGACTGCAGGATGCTCAATACCTCAGGGTATTCCGCTCGGGAGGAAACCATCCAAACATGATGGAAATTTTTGGCACCCGCACGAATCAATGAAATGCCGCCAATGTCAATCTTTTCGATGATGTCCGCCTCTGAAGCACCTGATGCGACCGTATCCTCAAACGGGTAGAGGTCCACGATTACCAGGTCAAAACTCGGGATGGCGCGTTCCTCAACGGTCTTCGCATCTTCGGCGTTATCACGACGCCAAAGGATCCCCCCAAACACATTCGGATGTAGGGTTTTTACTCGCCCGTCTAAGATGCTCGGGAAACCCGTTACCTGCTCAATGGCCGTGACAGGCAAGCCCTCTGATTCGATAAAAGTCTGCGTGCCGCCCGTGGAGTAGAGCTTGACGCCTGCTGCGTGCAAAGCATGCAAAATAGGGGCAAGACCTTCTTTATGGTAGACGGAAATTAGCGCAGACTGAACAGGAGTAAAAACGGACATGTACCTGGGAAAAAATCTAAAAAACAAAGGTAGGAATTCCATGGCATGGACTTTGTAATTTTCAGGTCCCATGCGGAAAATTGTTGCTCTCCTTTCGGAATCCTTGCGTTTTGCTTGGATGGCATTGGTTTCCAATAGGTTGAGGACGTTTCTCAGTTTATTAGGTATTACGATTGGCATCTTTGCCATCATTGCCGTCTACGCCATTGTGGACAGCTTGGAACGGAATATTCGGAATTCAGTAGAAAGCCTTGGAAGCGATGTGGTTTACATCCAAAAATGGCCATGGGGCGGCGATGGGGGAGAGTTTGCGTGGTGGAAGTATTTCCAGCGTCCAGAAGTGGGCATGAATGACTTTAAGCGGCTTTCAGCCCGCAGTCCGCGTACGGCAGATTATATCACGTACATCGCTGGGTCTGGCGAAACGGTCAAGAACGGCAACTCATCGGTCGAAAATGTGGAAGTCAACGGCGTAACCTACCTCTATGGTTCGCTCAATTCCCTCAACATGGAGACGGGTCGCTACTTCTCAGAAGGAGAAATGGCCTCCGCTAAAAATGTGGTGGTACTCGGTGCAGAAATAGCTGAAGGCCTCTTTCCTGCCGGGAATGCATTGGGCGCTTCCATCCAAACCTTAGGCCGCCGTTTTACAGTCATTGGCATCCTTCCCAAAGAGGGGTCCCGCATGGTGGGACAATCGCATGACACCAAAGTGTTACTGCCGGCTAGTTTATTTGTTGCGCTCAAGGGAGATGAACTCGGAGGTTCGGCCATTCAAGCCAAAGCCAAGCCGGGCTACACGACCCTGGAAATGAAGGAAGACTTGCGCATGCACATGCGAGCTATCCGCCGCCTAAAACCTATCGCGGAAGATGATTTTAGCTTGAATGAATCTTCCGTGTTTTCGCAAGGCTTGGACCAAATGTTTGGCGCCATTGGCCTCGCAGGAACCGTGATTGGCGGTTTTTCCATTCTGGTTGGAGGATTCGGAATTGCCAACATCATGTTCGTTTCTGTTCGCGAGCGAACGGGGCAAATCGGCATCCAGAAAGCGTTGGGGGCAACACGCGCCTTTATTCTCACTCAGTTTTTGTTGGAGGGCACCTTGCTGTCTGTCGTAGGTGGGCTGGCAGGGCTTGTCCTCGTAGCTATCCTCATGGCCGCCGGCACAGCGATTTCCGGTTTTGAACTCGCCATGAGCGCCAACAATGTCCTCACTGGCGTCATTCTATCGGCAGTGATTGGTCTGCTTTCGGGCCTTGCCCCAGCGTCTATGGCGGCAAAGATGGACCCCGTGGAAGCGATTCGCTTCAATCAATAAATTCTCAAAGAAGCAGCGCGACCGCAGCGCAAACCTGCTCCAAATAGGCCTGGTCATCGGCACTAAATGGATCGCGCTTGTGGCTGTCAATATCGAGTTGACCCACCAATTTTCCGTCCTTGTAAATGGGGACTACGATTTCGGCTTTGGTCTGGATAGAACAGGCTAAATAATTGTCTTGAGCGTGAACATCGGGGACGACAAAGGTCTCTCCACTTTGGGCCACTTGTCCGCAAATTCCTCGTCCATATGGTATGCGAGTATGGTCCGTCGTTGCGCCCACGTAGGCCCCAATATACAAGGCCTGATCCGCGTCATCCATCCAATAAAAACCGACCCAATTGTAATGGGGATTTTCGCGCTGAAGTTTCTGGCAGATGGCCAGATGTAAATCAAAATGGTCAGCTAGGGTGGGATACAGCGCCATACAGGGATGGATTATAAGAGGGCCGCAATTTTAGGCCCGAAAAGGATAATTGCAATAGCTACCGAAAAAATGGATGCGACAAGAACAGCGCCTGCGGCTATGTCTTTGACGCGTTTTATCGCTGGGTGCTCATCGGGATGTAAAAAATTGGCAAAAGACTCCATGGCGGTGTTTAGGAGCTCAAAGCCCAACATAACCACATACGTCAAGAACAAAATGGCCCATTCCATGAGGTCCATTCCCAGGTAGGCGCCCGTTGCGGAAACGAGGACCATGGCGAGGGTGTGGATGCGAAAACTGCGTTCACTTTCAAAAGCCAGAGCAATGCCATTGAGTGCATGCATGCTGGTCTGCCAAAAACTTTTAAGGAAAGGCATAGGTTCTAAGTCTTTCATCGGTTTCAAGGATTGTCCGGAATGCGCACAAATTTCGGGCCAAACTGGTGTGAAATCTGGCGATACGGACTGTTCGCTCGTGAGTCGAAGGCCTCACCAATTCACGCAAGACAGTCCCCGTCAATGAGACAACAGGGCCTTTCGGTGAGTTAAAAGTGGCGGCTGCCCGGACAATCGGGCGTACATTTGTTGTTTAAATGAAAACTACTCGACGTATGTCTTGGATTCGACGCATTTCTCTAGCGCTCCTGCTGGCCGCCCCTTCCTTTCTCGGCGCCCAGACGTTAGATCTCGTTCAGGCCCCAAACTTGTCAAAGTGTACGGGTGATTCGCTCCGCTTGACCATGACCATCGGTGCGCCAGGCATGACCGCTACCAATGATTTTTATGTGTTGCTTGCTCCGGGTATGAAGTCGGCTTTTACCCAAGCCAACAGCGATACCCTCGAAATTGTGAAGTGGCAGTCTATCACGCCAGCACCAACAGGCACCATAGCAGACACCATTTCTGCCGGTGTGAAGTATGCGTGGGTCGTTGTCCCAGTGACTATCACCACCAACAATTTTTACGGCCTTGCCGTGCGTTCCACATCTCCCGTATTGTGGTCTGACACGATTCAAATGACGGTCAATGTCGCCCCTACGGTGGAGATAGATTCGATCGTGGGAGGATTCGAAAACCTCTACAGTGGTGCACCCGACTGGGGCATGTGTGAGGGGGATACCGTCGTTATTTACGCCACGAAAGGATTAGACAGCTACGAGTGGACCAATGGTGGCTCTGTGATCACGGGAGCAACGGCAGATTCACTCATCGTTTTTGCCAGTGGAGTTTATGCCGTAACAGGTTCTTCTGGAAACTGTGACGTCATGAGTGCGGATACGACCATCAACGTCTATGCGCCTCAAACGACTATTACCCATATTCCTGCGGGTATGTTCACGCTGAATGTTTTGGACAAGGACAGTCAAGTCGACTCTTTGGCTTTCTGTGAAACGGAATCCATCACCCTGCGCGGACCGGTTTCCTTTGCGCCAGGTACGAGCGTGGATTACCAATGGTTGAAGGATTCTGTGGATCAGTTCGGCCAAAAGCTAAAGGTGACCATTAACGGGGCCACCAACCGAGATTACATCACGAATCAGTCTGGACTATACTCTTTAGTGACCTACTGGTTCCCGGGTGGTTGCCCGGATACGAGCTATTCGGTGGAACTCTTTGTAGATACCGTACCGGATACCTTCATTGAGAACATTCAGTGGGCATGGCAATCGGCTGCCTCGCTG
>DLWR01000192.1 GCA_003444795.1 Cryomorphaceae bacterium | reverse complement strand
GCAGGGAGGCTTCCCGTCGTTCTTGGGGTGGGAGGGAATAACACCGCTGAAGTCTGTGCAGCCTTGCAGCAGGTTCCATCGTGCATCGATGGAATCCTCAGTGTTTCTCCCTACTACAACAAGCCCAGCCAAGAAGGTATCTACCAACACTTCAAAGCGTTAAGTGCAGCGACGGACTTACCCATTATTTTGTACAATGTTCCCGGCCGAACCTCCTCCAACGTCACCGCTGAAACTACGCTGCGCGTGGCGCAGGATTGCCCAAACGTGGTAGCCAACAAGGAAGCCAGCGGCAATATGGAGCAAATTATGGCCATTGTCAAAGGGGCGCCTGCCGGTTTTGAGGTCCTATCTGGGGATGACAATTTGACCTTGCCCATGATTGCTTGTGGGGCAACGGGAGTTATTTCCGTTTCGGGCCAAGGTTTCCCGGCAATTTTCAGCCAAATGGTTCAAGATGCGCGCGCCTCCAAAATGCACGTAGCGCAGAAAGGCCATTACACGCTTTTTGAATTCACACAGTTGCTTTTTGCAGAAGGGAACCCTGGAGGAATTAAGAGTGCGCTGGAGCATCTGGGAGTTTGCGAGAGCCATTTGCGCCTGCCTTTGTGGAAGGTGAGCGATAGCCTTCACGCGAAGATGGGGGAGATGGTGGCAAGAATTCGGTCCGGTAATTGATACCCTAGCTGCATAGCCTTGCGTTGTACCTTTGCCGCCATGCGAAAAATCGCCCTGTACCTCTTTTTGATTCTTGGTGTAGCCAGCTGTGGCGAATACCAAAAAGTGCTGAAAAGCTCCGATCCCGCCTTTAAGTTCACCAAAGCGGTGGAGTACTTTGAGGCCGAGCAGTTCAATAAAGCCTATCCGCTGTTTGACGAACTCATGTCTGCATACCGCGGCACGACGAAGGCCCAGGAGGTCTACAAATACTACGCTAAGACCTTGTACAGCCAGCGTGATTACATTTTGGCGGGCTATCACTTCAAACGCTTCGCACAGACCTTTCCCAACCATGCCTTCGCGGAGGAAGCTTCCTATCTAGCAGCGTATTGCTACTACCTAGAGGCCCCTGTTTCCAGCCTAGATCCGGCCTATACGTACAAGGCCATGGATGAATTGCAGCTCTTCATCAACACCCATCAGGGCAGTCCCTATGTTTTGGAGGCCAATGGCTATATCGACGAGTTGCGTGAGCGCTTGGAGAAAAAGTCATTTGACATTGCTCAAGGGTACCACCACCGTCAGCAGTATTCCTCTGCGGTGACCTCGTTCAACGTGATGCTTTCCGAGTACCCCGACTCTCCGTATCGTGAACAGGCCCTCATGCTTCGCTTGGAATCTGCGTATAAATTGGCCGAGAATTCTGTTCAAGATAAACAGTCTCAGCGCTACAAAGAGGCCGAAACTGCCTATTTGGAATTCATGGACGCCTACCCCGAAACGGTGTATTTAACCCAAGCCCAGGACTATTACGCAAAGATTCAAGGGTTTTTGCAAAAAGAATCGTAATTTTGCCCTCCTAATTAAAGACCATGGACAAGAACCATCTTCAAGCTAGCAAGACCACCAAGACTTTGGATTTCAATGAATTGGACCAGTCTACTGGCAATATTTACGAAGCATTGACCATCGTTGCACGCCGCGCTGAGCAGATCAATGAAGGCATCCGTGCAGAGATCAACGAAAAATTGGAGGAGTTCACTACCTACACGGACAGCTTGGAAGAGGTGTTCGAGAACCGTGAGCAAATCGAATTCTCGAAGCAGTACGAAGCGCTCCCCAAACCCCACGCCATGGCGGTACACGAGTGGTTGGATGGTAAAATCTACACCCGTTACCCGGACGCGGAGACTCCCAATGCATGAACTCCCTTGCGGGTAAACACATCCTTATTGGCATAACAGGGGGCATTGCCGCCTACAAGCTTCCGTTTCTTGTGCGCCTACTTCGCGCTCAGGAAGCGGAAGTTCGCATTTTAATGACTCCAGCGGCAGCGGATTTTGTGACGCCCTTGACGCTGGCCGCCCTTTCCGGTCAGCCGGTCCACCACCATTTAGTCGATCGTCAGCCGGATCAAACGGCCTGGAATAACCATGTAGCCCATGCGGAATGGGCGGATCTCATGATCATAGCGCCCGCGACCGCCAACACCGTGGCGAAGGCAGTGCAAGGTCTTTGTGACAATTTGGTCATGGCGACCTACTTAAGTGCAAAATGTCCGGTGCTTTGGGCGCCTGCCATGGATTTAGATATGTACCAGCATCCGGCGGTCCGACAGAATCTCCAAACGCTGGCATCTTGGGGCCAGGTGGTCATGGACAGTCCCGCCGGTCCTCTGGCCTCGGGCTTGACCGGTGCAGGACGAATGGCCGAGCCGGAAGCCATCTTCCACCAAGCCTGCCGCATGCTCTTGTCGTCGACAGCCTGGAAAGGGAAGAAGGTTTTGCTCACTTCTGGACCCACACAAGAAGCGCTGGACACTGTTCGCTACCTCACCAATGGGTCCTCCGGCAGAATGGGAAATGCATTCGCCACGGCTTTGAGTGCCTTGGGAGCAGAAGTAACCTGGGTGCATGGTCCATCCGCGGTTCAAACGCAGGAACTTCCCGGGATCATTTATGTGCCCATCACCTCTGCGGACGAAATGTTGAAGGTCTGTACTGCGGTGGCAGATGAGCAGGAGGTGCTCATTTTTGCCGCGGCGGTTGCTGACTATAAGCCAGCAAAGGCACTCGCTGAAAAATGGAAGAAAGGCCAGGGGCCTCTTTCTATAGAATGGGCTGAAAATCCTGATGTCCTAAAAACGATCGGTCTAGCGAAAAAGCCCCATCAACGCGTACTTGGCTTTGCGCTTGAATCAGAATGGAACGAAGCGGAAGCCCTTCGCAAATGCACGGCTAAAAATGCCGATGCCATCGTCCTCAACCAAGCGGGGGATCCGCAAGGAGGCATGCATACGGAAACCAACCGCGTGGCGTTAATTTCACCGAACGGAACCACCACCTTGCCCGTTCAATCCAAATCGGAGGTGGCCTGGGCCATTTTGGACTGGATGGAAACCACCTGGAAACTTTAACATGCAGAAATTCGCACACCTTCTCGCCCTTTGGGTCCTCGGCTTTAGCCTTCAGGCTCAGGAGTTTTTTGTCGAGGTAAAAGTGCAGGCGCCACAGGTTCAAACCAATGACCGTCAGGTCTTTACCAATCTTGAAACCAGTCTTAGGAACTTCATCAATCAGCAGGCCTGGTCCCAAGTGTCCTTCGAGGAAAAGGAGAAACTCCGTGGGTCGATGGTCTTCACCATTTCGGATTACGAGCCGGGGACGGGCCTCATGAAGGGCAATATGCAGTGCCAATTTGCACGCCCGGTCTACATGACGGACTATCAATCGCCCACTCTTTTCTTCCAGGATGGGGACATAAGTTTCACCTACCGAAGCAACGAGGTCTTGGATTTTAGCCCCGGAAGACACAGCAATAACTTGACCTCCGTCGTGGCGTTCTACTGCTATGTGGCCCTGGGCTTGGATGCTGCATCGTTTAGTACGCAGCAAAACAATTTTCTATCGCAGGCCCAAATCGTAGCCGCCAATGCGGCCTCTGCAGGGGCAGGCGGTGGCTGGGACCGATTTACCTCCAGCCGAAACCGCTTTTGGCTCATCGAAGACCTAACCAATCCCGCCAATGCGGACTTTTTAACCGCCTGGTATGACTACCATCGAAAGGGTATGGACCGGATGTACGACCCCAAGCAGCAAATGGCGGCCAAAGAGGCGATTTCTGCGTCCATTCTCTCTCTGAAGGCCATTCACACGCGCCAGCCCAATATCTTCTTGCTCCGGTGGTTTTTTGACACCAAATCGGACGAGATTCAACAGGTTTTTGGGGACGGTCCGCGGTACCAAAACGAGGAAATGATCACCGTCCTCAAGGCCATGGATGCGACAAACGCCAGCAAGTATTTAAACATGGGGCGCTAAGTCGCTGTGATGTAATTTTCGCGCTGAAATGCTGAGCGCTCTCCGAATCCAAAATTTCGCCCTCATTGACCAGCTAGACCTCTCGGTTCCAGCCGGATTTACCGTATTGACTGGTGAGACAGGCGCGGGCAAGTCTATCCTTTTAGGGGCCTTGCATTTGGCTCTAGGAGGGCGTGCGGACGTACAAGCCTTGGCCCTAGACGGCGAAAAATGCGTCGTGGAAGCCGATTTTAACCTGAACGATACGTGGAAGGCCTTCTTTGAGGAGGAAGATTTAGACTTTCAGCCACTCACCACGTTGCGCAGAGAGATCTCCGCAACGGGAAAATCGAGGGCCTTCATCAACGATACGCCGGTTCGCTTGGAAACCCTAAAACTGCTTTCGGAGCAGCTGATTGACATTCATTCACAGCGGGACACGGCATTTTTGACCAACCCCTCCTTTTTCCCCGAGTTCTTGGATGAAGTCGGTGGATTGGGCGAGGTTCGGTCCAAGTACCAAGAAGCCTGGGGCCAATTTCAAAAGGCGCAAAAAGAGCTCAAGGCGGCACATGCGGCATTTGGGGCGGATTTTGATCCCTCGTATGCGCAATTCCTTTTTGAGGAGTTAACGGCAGCCAATCTCAAAGCCGGTGAAGAGGAGGCATGTCAGGAAGAGCTCCGCTCTTTCACCCACGCAGAGGCCATACAGCTAGCCTATGCAGAGGCGCGTGCTTTGCTTGACGGCCACGAACACGCCGTGGTGCACGCCATTGGGCAATTAAAAACCGTCATGGACCGTTTGGCCAAACATTCGGAGCGTTTCCAATCGCTCCAAGAGGAAGCCAAACTTCTGGATGAGCAAGGCCAAGGCCTATTGCGGGCGCTGGAAGACCGTGCCGATGCGTTGGAGGCCGACCCCGAAAGACAGCAGTACCTAGAAGAACGCCTGGCCCTTATCGATCAGTTACAGCGGAAGCACCGCGTACAGAGTGTGGCCGAATTACTCGATCTGCAGGTGGAACTTGGTCAGCAACTCGACCAGTTTTCTTCTGTGGAAGAGCGCATACAATCAGCCGAATCGGCCCTTTCTGCGTCGGAGAAAACTCTTCATCTTCAAGCGAGTGCATGGCATGAAGCCCGAATGGCAATCGCACCAAGTGTGCTCGAGGAAGCTCAAGCCTTGCTCGCAAACTTGAACTTGGCCCACGCTCGACTGGATATTGACGTGGAACCCCTAGAGCACCCAACTTCCCGAGGGGGCCATCGCTACCACCTCTTGTTTTCTGCCAATCCTGGTGCAGCCCCCCTTCCTCTTGGCAAGGTGGCAAGTGGGGGAGAGCGCAACCGCTTGATGCTGGCTCTCAAGGCCCTGTTTGCCCGCGGAAAAGGATTACA
>DLWR01000236.1 GCA_003444795.1 Cryomorphaceae bacterium | reverse complement strand
TGCGTATATTGAGAACCAAAATCGAGGATGAGGATAGCGTCTTGCATGGGGTACAAAGATACTTCGCATCCACAGGGTATAGACCCTAAAAAAGCCGGTTTTTCAACAGGTTTATTCGCCTGATTCGGGGTATATCCACGCCCACAAGAAGGGCATTCCCGAATTTAAATCCAGGTGCTTCATCAACCCATCTTCCAATGTTTGGAAAGGAAGTCTACCGAAGTGACACGCCAAGTCCAAAGCAGTCCAGGTTCGTTCCTGCATGGCCCCCGCTCCACCACTCTCCACAGAACCAGGAAACTGCGTCGCTTTAACCGCTAAAAATGCCCGCCAACGATCTTGCTGGGTGCGTAAAACGGAACGTCGCGCACGCTCCCGCATTCGATCTTCTTCTTTCGATATACGCTTTAGCCAAGACGCTATAGAACTTTCTAAATCAGCATATTGCCCGTATTCATGTTTAGCAAAAGAAGCCAGCTTTTCCGTGATGGGATACGCGCCTTTTTCTGGGGCTGATTCCTCTTTCAGCCAGGCGTCTCGCATCTCAGAAATAGTGGCATGGTAGCGCAGCCCTAGCTCGGACAATCGCTGCCAATGGCGCCAAGAGGTAATCGGCCACCATTCAACGGACGTTCGCAGGTGCATTCGAACCTCCGGCATCTTTCGGCCTTGGAAATAAGGAATGAGCTGCAACCAGTACTCCATCTCCCCAGATCCGCCCGCATAGAGAACATTGGGAAGGATGCATTCCTGGTAGACAGGGCGCAGGATGGCATTTGGGCTGATGGACTCTGGTTTTGACTCTGCCCTGCTCAAAAGTTCAGATCCATCAAGTTTTTGGGATCCCGCTTGCCATTGCCCGTTATCCAGATAATCCAGACGCGTTCGGCGCCCCTCCTCCAACAGGAAGAGCGTGGACGGCTTTACCTCCACGGGAGGCACCCATCCTTGCGCATCCCACGGCGTTTGATCTTGCGCCGAAAACATGCGCTGATACTGAATCTCGTCGGTCCAAAGGGAACTAGCCAAGGCTTTCAATGCTGCGTCTGAGGCGTCTATACAAAGGACCGATGGATGCCAATGGGCCATCATTCGGCGCGTGGCGTCTGCCAAAGTTTCGCCTTTCAAATAGGCGGAACGCATGACCTTGAGTTGCTCCGCGATAGCCGCGTGCTGCCCCCAGTCCTTTTCTAGAGCCTCTAAAACTGGCCAAACAGCTTCCGATGGAATCTTGCCCGTCGCCCAACCCTCAAAAACATTAGGCATGCTGTAGCGCTTGCCCCCAAAGGATAGGTGCCGAATTTCTTCCACATCGTGATCTTCCGTAGCCATCCAAAAAACGGGGACCACGGGATGGCTGGGCACCTCCCATTGTACACCTAAGGCCGCCACTTCCCGAATCTTACTATGGACGTAAAGCGGCCCGCCTCCAATCACCAGCTGATGCCCACAGGTCATTGTTACAGCACCGGGCATGGAAAGCGCCTTCAACTGTTCTTCTTGCGCTTCTGTCAGGCCCTGTGTTTCATACTGCGCACGCAAGGCCTTTACAAGAACGGCGCGGGATTCCAGGGAATACTGTGCTGCGCGTGATTCGATGAACGCATCGCTCAATCCTTGCAAATGGGGTGCACCTGCAAATGCCCCTTCACGCAGCGTGAGAACGCGTCGTGCAAGCGGAGTGCCCAGGTGAGGCTGCGGTTGAAAGTGCATCAGTCTTCGGTTGGCGGATAGTAAAAGTACGTTCGCGGTTCTAGTTGCCCATTGGCAAAGGCCTGCTGCAAGATTTTCTCAATCCACGCATCCTCTTCCAATTTTGCCGGCTCGTAGCCCTTCTTGATGGAGATATCCCACCATGAAGCCGTCACGCTCCACCCCACCGCTTGCAGCCAAGAACGGTATTCTCTGATGACATCAAAGACCGTCATATGTGTTTCGCGGTAGACCAATTTGCAGAGAATCTGCCCCTCTGACACGGTGAGTTTGTGCAATTCGGGCTCAAATCGTTCCGTCAAGTACTTCTGGTAGCGTTTCACGATTCGTTTGCGCTTGAAGTAATTTTTTTCCGCGGCCAAGCGCATATTTAGGCTATCCAACCGCTCACCCAAACCCTTCGCATAGGGGTAAACCTTGATGACGCGCCGTTTTAAGCGCAAATAGTTTAACCGGGCCTCTGCGTCCGAAAAGGTGGGCTTGTCCAGAACCATGACCTCGTTCAAGAATATCCAAGGAACGGTGTCTTGGTCAATGACCGTGGCTTGAGAAGGTTTACCCTGGTAGAGCACCTCCACTTGCGCATGACCTACGAACCCAAAGACCAGAAGCGCCAGGAATGCTATACGCTTTAACGGCGAGACCATGTACTCTGAGCGGAATTCGCTTCGAGGCGGGGGGATCTGCGATACTGCGCTAGGGCAGCTGCTAGTTCATGGTCCTCCCCTTGTGGCAAGGCCGAAGCCTCAAAGTATGTTTGGACAAAATGGGTGTCAAAATCCCCTGAAACAAAGGCCTCGTGTTCCAGCACAAAGCGGCCAAAGGGCAAGGTCGTTTCTACGCCAATAATCACGTACGATTCTATCGCTTTCAGCATGCGCGCAATGGCTTCAGTCCGGTCTTTTCCATGCACCACCAGTTTGGCAATCATGGGGTCATAGAAAATGGGGATCTCCATTCCTTCGTCAATTCCGTCATCAACGCGAACGCCTTCTCCTGCTGGTCGGCGGTACACCTTGAGCTGGCCTATGTCCGGTGCAAATCCATTCCGAGGATCTTCCGCATAAACCCGCAATTCTAATGCGTGGCCATCCATTTTTACGTCGGATTGCCCATAGCCAAGGGGCTCTCCAGCAGCAATGCGAAACTGTTCCGCTACGAGGTCTAATCCCGTAATACATTCTGTCACAGGATGTTCCACCTGTAAGCGCGTGTTCATTTCCAAGAAGTAAAAGGCCCCAGAAGCATCGTAGATAAATTCTACGGTTCCAGCGCCCACATACCCACAGGATTTAGCGGCGTTTACGGCCGCTTCGCCCATGGCTTGGCGCTGTGCAGGACTTAGAACGACACTGGGCGCTTCTTCCAATACTTTTTGGTGACGGCGCTGAACAGAACATTCGCGTTCATGTAAGTACACACAGTTGCCCTGAGAATCGGCTAAAACTTGAATTTCAATGTGCCGTGGCTTTTGCACGTATTTCTCGACAAAGACTGCCCCATTCCCAAAGCTCTTTTCAGCCTCAGAGACGGCCATGCCAAATGCTTCTTCAAAGGAATCCGCGTCGTGGACAATACGCATGCCCTTTCCTCCTCCCCCCGCAGAGGCCTTGACCATCACGGGAAAACCAATGCGTTCTGCTTCTTGCAGTGCCTCTTTCGCTGATGCGATGGCATGCGCCGTACCTGGCACGAGGGGGACGCCAAAGTCCATGACCGCTTGCTTGGCGGACAACTTATCGCCCATGGTGCGGATGGCCTCGGGATTTGGACCTACAAAGGCGATTCCAGCATCCTGAACGGCCTGTGCAAAGTCGGCATTTTCGCTCAAGAAGCCGTATCCCGGATGGATGGCATCAACCCCAAGCGCCAATGCCGCCTCAATAATTTTATCCTGCCGCAAGTAACTCTGCACACTAGGCGCGGGACCTAGACAGACCGATTCATCTGCAAATTGAACATGGGGAGCACGCGCATCCGCATCGGAATACACGGCGACGGTAGCGATACCCTTTTTCTTTGCGCTTCGCATGATCCGCAGGGCAATCTCTCCTCGGTTGGCTACCAGTACTTTATGAATCCTAGACATGACGGGCTTTTCCAATGCAAAGTACGCATGAAATCCGTACTTTGGCCCCATGGAATTGTACTTGGATTCTGCCGACCTCAACGAGATCAGTGCGGCCTTTGAATTGGGCTTTTTGGCTGGATTAACCACCACCCCCACCTTTATGCAACGCGAAGGCGTGGCGGATTTGGATGCCATGCTTTTAAAGCTTGCGGACATGGTGCCCGTGCTGCAAATAGAGGCCTTGGGGCGCACCGCAGAAGAAATTGTCGCGGAAGCCAAGCGCCAGGAAAAACTAGGCTTGGATCGTTCCAAGACGGTGTACAAAATTCCCATTTCCCTAGAAGGCGCGCGCGCTTGTAAAATGCTTCGCAACGAAGGCTTTCTGGTCAACTTGCATTTGGTCTACACCCTTCAGCAAGCCTACATGGCGATGGCAGCGGGCGCTACGTATGTATGTCCACTAGTGGGTCGATTACAGGACCAAGGCACGGATGCCCTCCAACTTGTCGCGTCAATTGTTAACCTAAAGCTTCAGCACGGGTACGACACAAAGATTATGTTTTCGTCTGTGCGCCACCTAGAACACGTTAGAAATGCCATTGAACTGGGGGTTGACACCATTACTGTGCCCTGGAAAGTCATGAAGCAGATGACGAACAATCACTTGACCGAATTGGGTTCAGAGCAGTTCTTTGTGGACAACCGCCGCGTGACCACCAAAGTGGCACAGGCCATGCGGGCAGCCGATGTTCAAGTAACTCCAGA
>DLWR01000040.1 GCA_003444795.1 Cryomorphaceae bacterium | reverse complement strand
TACATTGCCTACATGTACTATTACGCACTCTTCCAAAAGATCATGCGTACACCGTCGTCAGCCATTTTCAACTCTCGAATCCGCATTAATAACCCAAAAAAGTATCGTCTCTTTGTGAGTAGTTACGTGCGTCACGCACTCAACCTATTGTAACATGCCAGAATACGTTATCCTCGTCACCCCGGACGATCAACCGGTGGGGCGGATGGAGAAAATGGAAGCACACCGGAAGGGTGTGTTACACCGGGCCTTCTCCGTCTTTTTATTCAATGAGAAGGGAGAGACTCTTCTACAACAACGTGCTGCGGATAAATACCACAGCCCACTCCTTTGGACCAATACCTGCTGCAGCCATCCGCGAGAAGGGGAGAGCGTGGTAGAGGCGGCCAACCGTCGGGTATTTGAAGAGCTGGGCATTGTGCCAGAAGTCATCGCGGATCTTCATTCCGATTTTCACTTTGTATACCGCGCTGAGTTTGATAACGGATTGATAGAACACGAGTTGGATCACGTACTCGTCGGCCGTTTTGCGGGCGAATGCCACTTGAATTCGGAAGAAGTAGCAGCGGTTAAATGGATAGCCATGGACACGCTGTTCCTCGACGTAGAAGAACATCCGGATCAATACACCGCCTGGTTCAAGATCATTTTGGCGGAATACGCTAAACACCTCCCGCAGTCATGATAGCTTCAGTTAGTCGACACGCCCATTTTAATGCAGCACATCGCTTGCATGTGCCGCAATGGTCACAGGAGGAAAATCAAGCCTTCTTTGGCGCCTGCAACAATCCGCGGTACCATGGTCACAACTACGAGCTCATCGTCACACTTACAGGGGAGATAAATCCTGTGACAGGCTATGTGTATGACATGAAGGTTTTGGGTGACCTCATTAAAGCCAAGGTAGAAGATGCCTTGGACCACAAGAATTTAAACGAAGAAGTGCCAGTATTTGCGACGATCAATCCCAGTGCGGAGAACATTGCGGTGGTCATTCACGGCTGGTTGCGTCCGCATATTGATGCGGCCTTAAAACTTAAAGTAACATTGTATGAAACCCCTCGTAACTATGTCGAATACAACGATTAAGACCATTAAAAATGGCCACAGTAATGGCCTAGTTTTCGAGGCTATTTCTAACCCTAAGGAGAAGTTTCCTACGGTCCTTAGCGATGCTGAAAAAGTGGAACTGATCACGGAAAAGTTTGCGGACATTATGGAGATTTTGGGTCTAGACTTAACGGATGACTCCCTCAAGGATACCCCAGCGCGTGTAGCTAAGATGTACGTGCACGAGACATTCCAAGGGCTCAATCCACTCAACAAGCCGGAGGTCACTCTTTTTGAAAATGGCTACCAGTACCACGAGATGTTGGTGGAGCGCAACATCACGCTACACAGCACCTGCGAGCACCATTTTGTGCCCATTCTAGGGGTTTGCCATGTAGCCTATTTTGCAACAGGCAAGGTGGTAGGCTTGTCCAAACTGAACCGAATTGTCAAGTACTGGGCCAAGCGTCCCCAGGTTCAGGAGCGACTCACTGAGCAGATTGCCGCGGACCTCAAACGCGTCCTACAAACGGAGGATGTCGCCGTCTACATTGACGCGGAGCACCTCTGCGTGAAGACGCGAGGTGTGGAGGACTGCGCTTCTTCGACGGTCACAAGCCACTACAGCGGTCGCTTCACGGAGCCCGCCACACGTGCCGAGTTCCTCGGCGCCATCAAAGGCTAACTATGGTTATCCATTGGTTTCGTCGGGATCTCAGACTGGAGGACAATGCCGCCTTATCCAAAGCACATGCCAGCGGAAAGCTGGTGCAGCCGGTCTTTATTTTTGACACCAACATCTTAGGACGGCTTGAAGACCAAGAAGATGCACGCGTTTCTTTCATATACGCGGAATTAGAGCGATTAGAATCGGAAATTTCGGCCCAAGGTGGGCATTTATGGGTGCTCTATGGAGATCCACTAGCCATTCACCAAAAATGGGCCGATGATCCCAGCATCACGGGGCTCTATGCGAACCGGGACTATGAACCCTACGCCGGCCAACGCGACCAAACGGTACACGCCCTTTATCAGGCAGCAGGGAAAGAATCCAAGTGGTACAAGGACCATGTCATGATGGAGCCCAAGGAGGTCCTGAAAGACGATGGCAGCCCATATACGGTTTTCACCCCCTATTCTCGCAAATGGCGCAGCAAGTTTGATCTTGGCCAAATTCAAGCTTTTCCGACGCCCACCGGTGGCTGGCATCCTTCTCCGTCAACCGAGCATTGGCCGAGCTTGGAATCCATGGGCTTTGAAAAAAATGAGCGCACTATTCCTGGCCGCGCCATTCCTTCGGCAGTTCTCGCACAGTATGAAGCCAAGCGCAATTTCCCCGCCTTGCTGAACAGCACGACCCGTTTGGGTGTGCACCTGCGCTTTGGAACGCTCTCCATTCGTGCCCTTGCACGTGCGGCCTATCCCGAACATTCCAAGTTCTTAACGGAACTCATTTGGCGTGATTTCTACCAAATGATTCTCTACTACTATCCTGAGAGTCCTAAAAAAGCCATTAAGCCGGCGTATGATCGCATTGAGTGGGAGCACAACGAAGCACATTTCAAGGCCTGGTGTGCGGGTAAAACGGGCTATCCACTTGTCGATGCCGGGATGCGCGAACTCAACGCTACGGGTTTCATGCACAACCGGGTTCGTATGGTCGTAGCTAGTTTTCTTACAAAGCACCTCTTACTCGATTGGCGCTTGGGAGAGGCCTACTTTGCCGCCAAACTCATGGACTTTGACCTGGCCTCCAACGTAGGCGGATGGCAATGGGCGAGTGGGTCTGGCTGCGACGCGGCCCCTTATTTCCGCATTTTCAACCCAGAAAGTCAGCTTGACAAATTTGACAAGCAGCTTACTTATGTGAAGCGCTGGGTCCCAGAGTATGGTACGTCTTATTATGCTAAACCTATTGTGGAGCACAAGGCCGCGCGCGAACGCGCCCTGGCGCGTTACAAAGCGGGATTGGCTTCTGTAGGCTCCTGAGCGAAACCAAACAAGCCCTTTTCCTTGATGATGGTGTCTACGTACGTAGGCAATCCCTCTTCCCAGCCTTCTTCGCCGTTTCGAATTTTAGATAAAATCTCGCGGCTCCAGATGTTGAGAATGTGTGGGTCAAAGTTCTCAATATCCCGCATGCGGCGGTTGTGAAACAAGTAATCAAATACGGGGCGGAAGCGGGGATGCATTTCTACATCCTTGATAGTGGTAACCCCTTGGCCGTTGTCTTTTCGGAACGGATAGGCGTAAATGACCAGATCCTTGGAGAAAATTTTGCCAAAGGCCTCTAAAATCCCGCCGTTCAAATCGCGGTAGTACTTCTCCTCAAAAATCTCCTGCAAGCTGGGGATGCCCATGATGAGCCCCATGCGCTTTTTGGTGTAGCCCGAGAAATAATCAACCAGTTTATAGTACTCCTGGTAATTGGAAATTAGCACGGTCTGCCCGATAGAGCAGAGTATCTCAGCGCGGTCTATGAAGTCCTGTTCATCCAAGTCGCCGTCTGACAGCAAATTGTTTAAGGTGATCTCAAAGAGGACCACTAGCTTTTCCTTGTCGACACGCTTAGATTCGATGAACTTCTCGTAGCCCTTCTTGATCATGTCCATGTTGACCTTGGTCACAGGGCGGAAGGAGCCGCGCATGGCTAGAATGTTCTTTTTGTAGAGCAGTTCTGCCGGTAACAAGTTCTTGCCTTCAGGGCCAAAGATGACGGCGTCGGTGTAACCGTTTTTGATAAGCTGAAGGGACATCAGGCGGTTGTCCACCTTTTCAAAGTCCGGTCCGCTGAAGTTGACCAGGTCAATTTCAATGGCAGAACGATCGATGCCGTCGTAGAGGCTCTTCAGGAGTTCCTTGGGGTCCTTGTGTAGGAAGTTCACCCCATATATGAGGTTGACACCAAGCGTTCCAATGGTTTCCTGCTGGTGCTTTGCATCATTTTCATGCAAACGCACGTGAATAAGGACTTCGTTGGGGGCTTGGCCGGGCATCGTTTGAAAACGAATGCCAATCCAGCCATGGCCTTTGAAGGTCTTAGCGAAGTTGATGGTGGCTACCGTGTTGGCAAAGGCAAAGTAGCATTTGCTCGGGTGCTTTTCGCGCGAGAGGCGGTCTTCCAACAGCTTGTACTCGTGGCCCAGCATTTTACGAAGGCGGCTTTCCGTTACGTAACGGCCGTCCGTCTCAAACCCATAAATAGCATCTGAAAAGTCCTTGTCGTAGGCCGACATGGCTTTGGCGATCGTTCCTGAGGCGCCCCCTGCACGGAAGAAATGGCGCACGGTTTCTTGGCCCGCTCCAATCTCGGCAAAGGAGCCGTAGATATTGGCGTTTAGGTTAACACGAAGCGCTTTTTGCGCGGCGGACAGAATCATGTCTCCCATATAAAGCAAAGGTATGGCTAAATTCGTGCCATGAGTGCGTTAGAACTTGAGTTTTTAGGGTCCGGAACTTCCGGAGGAGTGCCTCTGATTGGCTGTACGTGCTCTGTGTGTCAATCCGAGGATTCAAAGAATTTGCGTTTGCGCAGTTCGGTGGTCCTTCGGTCAAAGGATATAAGCGTGGTTATTGACTGCGGCCCGGACTTTAGACAGCAAATGCTCCGTGTCCAACAGCGCTCCTTGGACGCCATCGTGTTGACACATGAACACATGGATCATGTGGCGGGCTTAGACGAAGTGCGCCACCTCAATTACCAACAAGGCAGAGATATGCCCATCTACTGCACGGAGCGAGTGGAGAAACGTTTGCGCCAACAATTTGCGTACGCTTTTGCCGAGGATAAATATCCCGGCGCCCCTTCCTTGGTGATTCACTCCGTGGAGGCTGGAGTCCCGTTTCAAATTGGGGATCAATCCTGGACGCCGATTTTGGGGCAACATGGCACCTGGCCCGTAATGGGCTATCGGGTAGGAGCTATTGTTTACCTCACCGATGTTTCGGCAATGGTAGCCGAAGAAATGGAGAAAATAAAGGGGGCTAAAATCCTAATTGTAAACGCATTGCGCCACACCAAGCATGTGAGTCACTTTAGCTTAGAAGAGGCCATCGCCTTTGCGCAAGCCTGCGAAGTGCCGGAGGTGTATTTCACCCATATCAGTCATCAGATGGGCTTGCATGAAGAGGTAGAGGCGAGTTTGCCTCCTGGGATGAGGTTAGCCCATGATGGGCTGGTTCTTAGAGT
>DLWR01000202.1:726-6593 GCA_003444795.1 Cryomorphaceae bacterium | reverse complement strand
TTCTCCTACGTGAGCTATGTCGGTCGAGGCTATGACGCGGGCAACAACATCTATGGCATGGGCCCAGCAGACTCCTCACAGTCCGCTTTCTCTGCCCGAATGAACCCCCGCGAACTCCACTCTGTCGACATTGTCTTCACGAAAGACCATACGAAGTGGACCCGTGTCCCCGTATTGGAAATGGGCGAAGACCAGGACTTGACCGAAGGTGCGGTTCGCAAATGGCGTTTGCGTGCTGGTGCAAGCTGGGATAAGAACAACAACGGCGAATTGGTGCGCAGTACGACAACCACGGGTTGGTCTTGGTTCCCCGGCTATGCCATCGACTTGGAGACCGGTACTCGATTGAACATGGCCTTCGGCGAAAACTCATGGATGGTAGGCGACAACGGCAACGACATGTTGTTCAACCCCACGAGCCGTATGTCTGTTTTCCCCGCGGATCCTGTCACGGGTGGATATAAGTTTGGCGGCCAACACTATATCTATGTCTTTGGCCCATACTACCAGCAAGGTTTGTCCAAGCTTCCTTTGGACTATGCGGGTGCGGACGAGACGGCGAGCCCCTTGTACGCTGAGCTGAACAACATGGGTCAGATTTTGAACCGCAACAAAGTGACTAAGTCCTTGATGTGGGTGAGCATTCCCTTGATGGATCCACGCTTTGAAGGTCGTGACCTCTACACAGACATGCCTTCAGATGCGCGCGTTCGCATTCGCATGGCACGCCCCTACGAGAAGTACGAGACGGACGGAACCAACAATGGCAACCCGATGTACAACTTCAACACCAACAACGTAGCTACGGAAACGGGCAACAATGTGGTAGCGACGAGTGCATTGGATAACATTCGCGTGGTACCTAACCCGTACTTCAGCTTGTCAGCCTACGAACAAACGCAGTTGGACAACTTGGTGAAAATCACCAACCTGCCCGAGAACTGTACCATCAGCATTTACACAACCGATGGTGCTTTGGTTCGTACCCTTCGCAAGGCAAATACCGACACCTGGATGTTCTGGGATTTGAAGAACAACTACGGCGTGCCCATTGCTAGTGGAGTGTACTTGATTCACATTGATGCTCCGGGTATCGGTGAGAAAGTGATCAAGTTCTTTGGAACGCTCCGTCCGTTTGACCCAACTGGATTCTAAGACCTGAAGAAATGATGAAAAAAGCAATAGCAACATGTGCCTTTCTAGCTGCCAGCCTAGTGGCTTTTGCGGGCAACCCTGTTCGTTCGGGATCCGCAGGTGCATCTGAACTCTTAGTGAATCCATGGGCCCGAACGGCAAGTTGGTCTGAAGGCAATACCGCCAATGTTTCGGGTTTGGAATCCCTGTATGGAAATATTGCAGGACTGGCGTTCACCACCGGTTTGCAGACAGGCTTTTCGAACACCCAGTGGCTGGTCGGAAGTGGCATTCAATTAAACAGTGCGGCCTTCGCAACCCCTTCGGGTAATGAAGGGGTGTTGGGCATTCACGTGACCAATATGAACTACGGCCAGATTGAAGTCACGACCACGGAACTTCCTGATGGGGGTGCGGGATACTTCAACCCAGCCGCTACCATCATTGGAATTGGCTACGCAAAGAAGTTTACGCAGAGCATCTACGGCGGTGTAAATATCAAAATGTACAATAGTACCATCAGCAACTTGTCGGCTACCGGGGTGTGCTTTGACGCAGGCGTTCAATATGTCACCGGCGAAGACCGCGATTTCCGCTTTGGAATTACGTTGCGCAACATTGGCCCCTCCTTTGGGTACAATGGCGACGGTATGGCGATAGTGTTGCCCGTTCCTACGGGGTCACACACGACGACCTTTGATAGCCGAACGGAGCAATTTGAATTGCCCACGCAGTTGGCCATCGGTGCAGCCAAGCGTTTTGACTTAGATGCGAAGAACCGCTTGAATTTGGCGGGCAACTTCATCTCGAACTCCTTCAAGAAGGATCAGTTTACAGTGGGGATGGAATTTGACCATAATGACATCTTCCAAGTGCGCGCTTCCTATGCGGCCTTTGACAACCGATTCGATGGCTTGGCGACAGAGGCATTCTCCGGTCCTGCCATGGGCTTTAGCGTTAATGCTCCTACGGGTGGAACCTCTAAGTTGAACCTGAGTTACGCATACCGCTTAACCAATACAGCTTTCGCGGGAGTGCATACCTTGGGCGCTACTTTGGTGCTCTAAATAAAGATTTTACTACCTTTCGTGCAATGAGATCCCCCACCAGGGATCTCATTCTCGTTTAAACATTGCATCATGTCTGTATCGTATTTGACGCCAGAAGGCTTTAAAAAGCTCAAGGAGGAATTGGAAAACCTGAAGTCGGTGGAGCGCCCACGTATTTCGGCGCAAATCGCTGAAGCACGCGACAAAGGCGACCTTAGCGAGAATGCTGAGTACGATGCGGCCAAAGAAGCACAGGGCTTGTTGGAGCTTAAGATTGCCAAAATGGAGGACGTGATGGCCAACGCGCGCATCGTGGACGAAAGCCAACTCGACATCAGCAAGGTGTTGATTCTCTCCAAAGTGAAACTTCGCAATCCTGCCAATAAAATGGAGTTCACCTACACTTTGGTAGCAGAACAAGAGGCAGATCTAAAAGCAGGGAAAATCTCTGTGAACAGTCCCATTGGCAAGGGCTTGTTAGGCAAGTCGACTGGTGAAGTCGCAGACATCCTAGTGCCCAACGGGACTATGAAATTGGAGATCCTAGAAATTAGCCGCTAACTCGACTCATCCATGGCTTCGATCTTCACCAAAATCATTCAAGGCGACATTCCTTGCTACAAGGTAGCGGAGTCGGAAGAGGCGATTGCCTTTCTAGATATTCGGCCCTTATCTAAAGGACACACCCTCGTCGTGCCAAAAACGGAAGTGGATAAACTATTCGACCTATCCGAAGAAGATTTTCAGGCGCTTTGGTCTTTTGCCCACAAGGTGGCGAAAGGCATTGAGGCAGCCATTCCGTGTAATCGAGTGGGTGTAGCGGTATTGGGTTTTGAGGTGCCTCATGCGCACATTCATCTAGTGCCTCTTCGCACGGAAGGCGATCTGAATTTTGCGCTACCTAAGTTGCAGCTCACGGCCGAATGCATGGAAGAACTCGCCGCCTCTATCGCCCATGAGGTAGCCGAGTTGGTTTAAAGCTGCATTCCGCTCTGAAGCAAGGGCCATGCGGGAAGCGCTCGTGTTGGGGGGCTAGAAGTTTAAGGGACGCAACACCCTTTCACCCTTCTATCTTTCTGTCTGGATTCTGCGCAAGGAATTGCGCCCAGGAGCCTTTACCCTTGCCCTTAACGGCTGCTTTCTTCTTGGCGGGGGAACTTAGGGGGATAGGCGACTGAAGGGCATAGGCGTGGCAAGTAGCCACCGCCAGGCCATCGGTGGCATCTAGAAGTTTTGGGAGGTCTTTGAGGCCGTAGATGCTCTTCAGCATAGCACTGACTTGCTCTTTGCTGGCCGCACCATTGCCTGTGATGGATTGCTTGACCTTTCGGGGGGAGTATTCGTCTACAGGGATGCCCTTGGCAAGGCCTGCAGACATAATAACCCCTTGAGCTCGACCTAGTTTGAGCATGGACTGCACGTTCTTGCCGAAGAAGGGCGCTTCCATGGCCAAAAAGTCAGGTTGATATCGTTCAAAGAGTTCGGCCATCGCCTCGTGAATGTCCCGGAGGCGTTCAAAAGGGTCTTTTTTGGCGTCCAGTTTTAGGGCGTCTAGCGCCAAGCATTCCAATTTCTTTTCTTCGAGACGTACCACGCCGTAGCCCAGCACAACGGTACCAGGATCGACGCCGAGGATAATCATGGCTTAGGCTTGTATGGGATTGGTTCCCATGTACCCGCTGCGTGAGGTTGGCGCCTGGTACAAGCGCAACCCAAAGGCAGGAGCTGCCGCAATGAGGTGGTCAAAAATGTCCGCTACAATGCCTTCATAGGGCACCCAGCTAATTTCCTTGGCAAAGCAGTAGATCTCCAAAGGCACACCGGTGCCCAAGGGTTGCAATTGACGGACCATGAGGGAATGTTCGCTGGAGATTTGGGCGTGTTCTTGCAGGTAGGCCGTGGCATACATTCGGAAGATACCCAGATTGGTCATGTGACGGCCGTTGACCGGCTGAGACTTGTCTGCGCCAATGGCCACATTGTGTTGGGCAATTTCGGCTTGGCGGCCCTGTATATAGCCTGAGATGCGTTCAATGCCCGATAATTTCTGAAGGAGTTCGTCGCTGCAAAACTGCACCGAGTCCAAATCCATGACAATATTGCGCTTGATTCGGCGCACATTGGCTACTTTCATGCCTCGCCAGTTCACGAAACTATCCGTGACAAAGGCTTTGGCGGGAACTGAAGAGATAGTGTTATCAAAATTCTTGATTTTCACCGTGGTCAAATCGACACTGATCACATCGCCATCTACCCCAAATTTTTCAAAGGTGATCCAGTCGCCTTTTCGGAGCAGGTCGTACATGGCAATTTGAAAGTTGGCGAGCAAGCCATTAATCGCATCTTGGAAAATCAAGATGATGATGGCCGTTGCTCCTGCCATGCCCGCCAAAAGATTGCCCAAGGGGGTGCCAGACGCCAGGGAGATGGCAGCTAGAATGGAAATAAACCAGGTGAGAAATTGCACCACGGAGAGCAGGGTGCGGATGGGCTTATCCTTGAACCTCTCTTCATCCTCCAACACGTGACTGGTGGCGCGTGCGGTTCGGTTCACCAGGATAGCGATCTGGTAAATGAGGAGGTAGCTCAACCCCGTTTGAAGGGGTGAAATCCAGGATTCCGCATGTTCAAAAACCACGGGGATGAAGGCCCGAATGACCAAGGTGGGCAGCAAGTGCACCAGTGCTTGGAATACCTTCTCCTTTAAGAAATGATCGTCCCATGTAGCTGCCGTTCGCAGAACCCAGCGTTTGATGATGCGCAGGAGGATGCTTTTGGCGAGGTAATCGGCCAATAGCGAAACCAATACCAACACGACAAAGTCGACCGAAATGGTGATGCCGGCAATGAAGGTTTCATTTAACCCTTGTGTTTCAAGGAGGTTACGGGTCCAGTGCCCGGGGTTTATCAACGTGGGATCCATGGGTCAAAAATAGTCCATGAAAATTGGATGGTCTATTCCGTAATGGTGATGCTGGCTTGGCGTCGTGCAGATGCATAGAAATAGCCAAGCGCATAGTCTTCGGGCTGTCCCTGGCGGAAAATATTGCCAATGATGGGGGCGGGAGGCGGATCAAAAAGGCCCCCTACTTGGAGCGTTTGTTCGCGCAAGAGCTGCAGGTAGCTGTAGAGGCCCAAGGGAATACTTGCGATTTCAATCGTGTAGGTGACTCCAATTTCATCGGGTCCCGCCACTTCTATGGCGGGGAGATCCACGTCATTGTTGGAGCGACCGTCCAAGAATCCATCATCAAAGACTTGGATATTGAAGGGCGCATTTTCCAAGGTGTCGTTGCGCCACAAGCGCGCTCGGTAGTAGTCGCCACTTCCAGCGATTTCCGTCCAGTGCGCGTAGACATAGTAGCCCTCCCGAACAAAAGGAGCCCGGGGCACAAAAGCACTGTAGATGCTGTCAAAAGGATTGCAGCGCCCCATGGCCTCAGGGCTGCTTTCCCAGGTGCCGTAGGGGAGGTCTCCGTTTTCGGGCAAGGTAACGGCAACGTGGTAGCTCTGCGCGTAGCGGCCCACAAAATCGCCCGCGTAATGCCCTTCGGATACGTGGCTCAAAGTGTCCACGGGCAAACCATTTTCAAAGAGGATGACACTCGCGTTTTCTACAGCGGGGTTGGGATTTTCGCTCAAGTAGTTGACGCTCCAACTGAGGTCGGCATACACGGGTTGGTT
>DLWR01000202.1:0-476 GCA_003444795.1 Cryomorphaceae bacterium | reverse complement strand
GACGCTCCAACTGAGGTCGGTATACACGGGTTGGTTGTCGCTCACCGAACCGTTGACAATGAGGCGTGTTTCGCCATCGGGCAAGGTTAAGTCAATCGGGTCTTGGCAGCTCCACAGGGCGGTCAAGGCAATACCAGAAAGCAAAAGGGCTAGACGCGTCCGCATTAGAAGGAGAAATTATAGGTGAAGTAGGGGATGACTGACCCAAAAATGGACAAGCGGTAGGCTTGAACATTGGTGGGCTGGCTGAAGTCCGCTCGGAAGAAAATGCTGTAGGGATTGCGGCGCGCATAGACATTGTAGGCGCCAAAGGCTAGGGAGGATTCTCCCCATTTTTTCGCGCGTTTGCTCGCTGGGGTGTAGGTGAAGCTCAAATCCAAGCGGTGGCTGGCTGGAGTACCGGCGCCGTGTCGGTTAGCGTAAACCGGAAAGTACATCCCTTCAAACTCACCTCCGGTAGCTGTGGGGGTATTGGG
>DLWR01000161.1 GCA_003444795.1 Cryomorphaceae bacterium | reverse complement strand
TGGTTCCTATGAAAAGGTGCATGGGGGATACAGCAAGCAGCTTGTGCGAAACCTCAAGGAGGCGAAGCAACATGCCATGACGCTTTTTGAACACGACACGCCGGAAACACTGTACCACGCCTTTGAGCACAACCAGGGAAAGCGGTACGCGATTCCGGGCGGTTTTGGTTCTGCCATTCGGCAGGCGATGTACCACCTGCTGCACCAGGGCAAGGGGGCCGTTTGGTCCGTGTATGGTGAAGGCAATCGCTTTTTGGCAGGGGCCTTCTTTGCGTTTTCTGGAAATAGAGTGGTTCTTCTTTTTTCGGCGATTTCTGAGGAGGGTCGGGAGACTCAGGCCATGGCCTATCTCCTCAATGAGTTTTTAGTTTTTGCGGCTGGTCGTTGGAGCTATTTTGATTTTGAAGGAAGTGAGGCGCCTGGATTGGCCAGATTCTATGCCGGTTTTGGCGCGGAATGTCATCCCTATCTGCGCTATCAACGCTGGGCCCTGCTATGACCTTAACCCAGCTCGACTATTTCCTTGCATTGGCGGAACACCGCAGTTTTAGCCAAGCGGCTAAGGCGTGCGGGGTGACTCAACCCACCTTGAGTGCGCAATTTCAAAAACTTGAGGAAGAATTGGGGCATGCGCTGGTGGATCGGAAAGCACAACCCCTAGTTTTAACCCCTATGGGCCAGTCCTTGCTTCGGCAAGCTGCACAAACGGTGCAAAGTGCAGAGACGATTAAAGCCCTTGTGGCGCAGTTTGAACATCCCTTGGAAGGAAACCTGCACATAGGCGTGGTGGCACCTTTGTGCGGTCTTCATGCCGCTAACTGGCATGCCGCCCTTTTGGCGGTTCACCCTTTTGTTCACCTGCACTGGGTGGAAGGTCATCCAGCGGAACTTCAGCAGGCTTTAGCACAGGCAGAACTTGACGCCATTATTACCCAAGGTGAAGGCTGGAATGGACAGGGAAAACTCACGCCTTTTTGTCAAGAATCGTGGTGGGCGCTGGCGCCTTCCTCTGAAGCGAAAATGCCGGCCTTGACGGATTCAATGGCTTGGCTCATGGGATCTAAGGATTCGGCAACCACGCGATTTGCAGCACTACAGGGCTGGAAGGCTACCTCGTCATCGCCCTATCTTTCGGAAGGAGTCCTGGGTAGAGCCCGGATGGCGATGCTCCTCCAAAAATGGGTGCTTTTGTCCGAGTCAGAGTTGGAATTCTTGCCGCCAGATTTTCAAAAACGTGCCCAGCGCCTCTCTTCAAGCCCACGAACGCTAGTATGGGTGCATGGGATGCACGCCAAAAACATGGACGTACAGAAGAGCGTACTCAGCGTACTCCAAGAGCGTTTACCAGCAGGGCTCGAAAAGGTTCAATAGAGCAGGGAAATAGCCCCCCAGATAACGAGGGAAGCGAGTACGTTCATCCAAAAGCCCACTCGGGCCATGTCGGGTATTCGGATTTTACCCGAGGCAAAAACGATGGCATTAGGGGGCGTAGCCATGGGCAGCATAAAAGCACAGCTCGCGCCTACCGTTAAGGGAATGGCTAGCTGTTCAAAGGGTATGCCTTGCGCGGAGGATACGGCCAGTGCGATGGGCAACATTCCACTCACGAGGGCCATGTTGGAAAAGAGTTCGGTGGTCCACACGCCTAAGAGTGTAAAGAGCAATACCCAAAGGGTCGGGGGCCATCCATCGAGGTTGGAGGTAGACAGTGCCTCCATCCAGCCTGATGCTTGCATGCCGGAGGCAAGGGACATGCCGCCGCCAAAGAGGAGGAGAATGCCCCATTCAATCTTCTGCGCATCTTCCCAGCGGAGTAGGGGCTGGCGTTGGTGGTCTCTAAAGGCAAATAGGAGGATGGCGCCGAGCATTCCGATCCAAGTATCCGTCAATTGGAGGTTGGGGACTAGGCTTTGAAGCCAGGGCCGGGTCATCCATGCAATTGCCGTCCATGTAAAAATGATGGCTACCCGTTTTTCTCCAGAAGTCCAAGGTTCAGGTTCGGGCCATTGAATGGTGCGGATATCCACTTTGGGTAAGTTCCGGCGCATTAACAGATAAGCTAGAACAAGAAGGAGGGCTGCAATGGGAAAAATGCGCACGGACCAATCCAAGAAATATACTTCTTCGCCAAATGTTTGTTGTCGGAAAGCAGCGTACACCAAGTTTGGGGGCGTGCCAATGAGTGTTCCAATACCGCCTAGGTTGGCCCCCCAGGCCATGCCGAGTAGGATATTGCGCTCCAATACATCGTCTTCCGTGGGTAAATGACGAATGAGGGATAAGGTTAAGGGGAGCATCATAACGGCGGTGGCCGTATTGCTCATCCACAGGCTCAACAAGAAGGTGGAAAGCATGACTCCGGCCAGGACGCGGTGGGATTGACTTCCAGACCTGCGCAGGATGGCCAATGCGAACCGTCGGTGGAGTTGATGGTGTTCTACTCCGCGTGCGAGGAGGAAACCGCCCAAGAATAGAAAGATTAAAGGGTGGGAATAGGCATTGGCGATGGCACTGGTATCCAAGACCCCAAAGCCACCAAACGTTAGGACAGGAAGAAGGGCGGTGGCGGCAAGGGGGATGATTTCCGTGAACCACCAAAGCAGCATCCATAGGGTGCTCCCCAAAACGACACTTTGTTCCGTGGTCCATCCAAAGGTTGGCGCCAAGGAAAGGGCGGCTAAAAAGAAGAGCGGACCTGCGAGCAGGACGGAGGTCTTTCGGATATTTGGGGACATGGAATGGGTCTTAGCAACGCAGAATCAAAACAAAGTAAAGGAAATTAAAGCCGCCTTACCGCCGGACTGGACCGTTCGAACGGCCGTTGAGGCGGGTATTTTGGAAGAATTGCCTGAAACAGGCGCCACCTTGGAAGAAAATGCCATTCAGAAGGCGACCTATTTGCAAACCTGTGTGGGCGGTATGGCCCTCTCGGATGACTCTGGGCTTGAAATTCTTGCCTTGAATGGCGCGCCGGGGGTGTATTCGGCACGATATGCAGGACCTCAAAAAGATGACCACGACAACCGCCTAAAAGTACTCGAGGAACTCGCTGAGGTACAGGATCGTCGGGCCCGGTTTAAAACGGTTCTGGCCTGGGCTACGCCTGATGGGGTCAGAACCTTTGAAGGGGAAGTCTGGGGTCAGATCCTTCATGAGGAGCGTGGACAAGGCGGATTTGGCTACGATGCCCTCTTTGTACCCGATGAAGGCGATGGGCGAACCTTTGCAGAAATGTCCTTGGACGAAAAAAAAGCGTTAAGCCATCGTAGCCGAGCGCTGGCAAAATGGCGCTTAGCCCTCGGAATTTGAGTCTGAAAGGGCCTCTAGGCTGAAATAGCTGAAGTGTACGCTTCCGTAGCGCCGTGTGTCAAAGCAAGCGGGGTGTTCGATGAAATCATGTTCAGCCCCGTGCTCCAGTACAAAAAGCCCATCTGCTGGCAATTTTTCTAATGCCAGACCGATCAAGGCTGGGTAGTCCCCGTAGTCATATGGAGGGTCCGCAAAAATGAAGTCCCAGCGCTGAGGATTGCGCTGCAAATACCTAGGAACATCCGAAAGTACAGTCTTGATGCCGAGATAACCGAGCTGTTCAGCTGTTTTGTCAATGAACTTTAGGCAGTCCCGGAAAGAGTCCACTGCGGTCACATCTGGGCAGCCTCGGCTGGCCATTTCATAACAAATGTTGCCGGTGCCCGAAAACAAGTCCAGAGCGCGAACATCGGCCCACTCCAGGTAATTCTCTACCACGTTGAATAAACCTTCTTTGGCCATATCGGTGGTAGGACGGACCGGAAGGTTTTTGGGGGCAACCAGGAATTTACCTCGGTTTTTACCGCGGATAATGCGCATTAGTGGGAAGGGGCTAAGACGGTCAGAGCTGACCACGGATGAGAGGCGGAGGTGTCAATCTTCTCGACGAAGGGCCGCAGGGATTCCCAGCAAGGCTCATCCGCATCACCCTCCCAAATAAGAGGGACATGCTGTGCCGGTAGATGGCACTGGTCGTAAAACAACATGCAGGCATAGGCGGCATCCTGCGAGCTCTGTGCATCAAAAAGATTGTGCGCTAAAAGTCGCCCATTCTGGATAGCGGCGATTTCCAGGCGCTGTCCCAGGCGGTACACATGAATAGCGTCGCGCTTGGCCAATGGACTCAGCCACCTCATGGCGTTAAGGGCCATTAAAGGTTGCGCTTCCGCGGGGGTGGAAGAAGGCACTCGGTAGTAAAGGTCCATGCCACGTTCTAATCGGTAGCACTCCCATCCGCTTCCCTCGGGATCTAGCGGTTTTAGCCATGTTTCGGGGGTATCTACCCAGTCGGCCGGAAACCAAGCCGCAAAGGATTCTTCGCTAAAGACATGTACGGCGGCAAAAGAATGTGCGGATGCTTGGCGCCAGGATTGTGCCTGCTCAAGGGAGAGAGTTAAGGGTGCTCCTAATGGCTTGGCGCTTTTTGTGTGAATGGCGACGAAGTGTACCCCTTGCGCTCCGAAACTCATTAAAACGACAGAATCCTCCGGAGAGGATTCTGTTTTTGGGAAAAATGCCCAAGTAGCGGGCCACATATTACTTCCAGTTACCACTGAGTGTGGGTTCTGTCAAGGAACCAACGATCAATGCATCGATGCGGAGGTTCTTGATGTAGGGCTTGTAATCGTCGTAGATATCGGCGAAGAAGCGTGTATTGGGCGCAACAATTTCAAATACCCGAACGCGAACACCATTGCGGTCAACGTAGCCCGTGGCCATTTTGAATTGCGCGGTATCCTCTGTGTAGGGAATGTAACGAAGTGCACTAAAGTCTAGATCCTCAGAAAATAAATCGGGATTTTTGCGGATCAACTTATCCTTGGCACTGGTTTGACCAATGATACGGTAAATGATGGTGTCCTTCAACATGTCTGTTTGGTACACCTTGTTATAGGCCATGAAGGAAGAATCCTTGCGCTCGATGATGTTAACCTGGGCATTTTCCAAGAAGGGAATCAACTCATCAAAGGTGCTGGCGTACTTGCCATATTCGTCTTTAAAAATCAACTGGGCTTCACGCAATTGCTCCAAACGCTCCGTAACCGCACCGTAACGCTTCTCCTTGATAGCGGAGAATTCAATGGGTTCCATGATGATGCGGTAAATGCGGTAGCTCAGGACTACGGCTATTACGCCAAGGGCGATGCGCAAGTAAAGGATGGTACGTGCCGTCATGATAAAAAGTTTGCGTGCCAAAACTATGAAATTTTACCTTGCGGCCTTGCATCGTCGACTGTGAATTCCCCTCAAATCCTCCAAATTCTTCGGAATGCCTTGCCCGCTCCGCCAACGGCCGACCAAAGTCGCGCCCTGGAGGCCTTATCTAGCTATTTGTTGGAGGATTCGAGTCAGCGCCTATTCATCTTAAAAGGCTATGCAGGAACGGGTAAGACCACCCTGATGCGCGCACTTGCGCGCTCCGCATCCAGCCTCGGCCTGAAGGCCGTGCTGGCGGCGCCGACGGGTCGCGCCGCTAAGGTCTTACAGGGGCAATTACAGCGCCGTGCTTACACCCTTCACCGAATGCTGTACCTCACCGTTCGGTCGCCGGAAGGCGGATTTAAGCGCATCAAACGCGAAAACAAAGTGAAACGGGGGCTTTTTATCGTGGACGAGGCGTCCATGCTGGGAGACAGTGGGGAATCAGGGCATTTGCTGGAGGATCTTCTCCAATTTGTGCATCAGGGCACGGATTGTCGGCTGCTTTTGGTGGGGGATGAGGCCCAGTTGCCCCCGGTAGGGCAAACCTTCAGCCCGGCCCTACAGCCCAAGTATCTCCGGGATGGCTATGGATGGAAGATTCGCGGTGCGGCCCTACAGGAGGTCATGCGACAGGCGGCGGATTCTGGAATCTTGAACAACGCGACAGTTTTGCGGTCAGCGCTTGGGATGAACGAACCAAAGTTTCCTCGGCTTCGGGTAGCAGAGGATGTTCAACGTTTGGCAGATGCGCATGAAGTGTTTGAGGCGATGGAAAGAGCTTTCGCCAGCCAGGAAAATGATTCGGTCGTAATAACGCGCAGCAACAAGCGGGCTGTGGCCTACAACCGGCAAATACGGGGCAGGTTGCTCTGGCGGGAGGAAATTATCAATGCCGGAGACAAGGTGATGGTCGTGCAGAACAATGAACGCTGGATGGACCCCGATGATCCCGTTGGATTTGTGGCGAACGGGGACCAGTTTGAAGTGCTGAGTTGGCGCAACGAAGAAGAGCGCTACGGCCTGCGTTTTGCGGATGCCACCTTGAGATGGTTGGACCGCGATCAAGCCCCCAATTTGGAGGCTAAAATCTTGTTGGATGTGCTGGATTCGGAAACGCCTAGACTCGCGGAAATTGACCTCAAACGCATGCAGCAAGAAGTCTATCAAGAAGCGGAGGAACTGCCCAAAACCAAGCGCGCCGCATACATTCACGAGCACGATTACCTCCAGGCCTTGCAACTCAAATTCGCCTACGCGCTCACGGGGCATAAATCCCAAGGGGGCCAATGGGCGCATGTTTTCGTGGAATGGCCTTTTACGGAGGATACGGGTGATCCAGATTTTTTAAGGTGGATGTACACGGCGGTCACTCGCGCCCAAGAACAGCTCTATTTGATTGGTTTCCCAGAGGCTACTTTTGCCCCATCTGATGACCCATCTCTTCTTTGATTTAGACCGAACCCTGTGGCATCACGAAGCCAACTGCGCTGCCGTACTGGCAGAATTTTGTTTGGAATTTCCGGCGTTACACGGCATGGATCCTGTGCATGTGGCGCAACGCTACCAGGTCATCAACGACGGATTGTGGGATATCATTCAAGCGGCCGGGTATAGCGTGGAGTATGTGCGAAATAGGCGTTTTCATAACCTGCTGGAGGAACTCGTGCCTCAATTGCCTACCAAAGTTCGCCGTGAGTTGGCGCAAGTATTGGAAGCAGCCTTCACAGAACGCACCCCAAATCGCGGAGCTACATACCCCGGGGTTCAGGAGGTGCTCCACGGGTTGAAGTCGGCCGGCTATGGATTGCATGTTTTGACCAATGGCGTAACGAGTTCTCAAGAGCGCAAGATTGCGGCCATGGGACTGACCGAGGTTTTTGACAGTTTGACCACCTCGGATGCATCGGGTTCCTACAAGCCGGATCGCGGAATTTTCACGTATGCGATGCGCCTGGCAGGCTGTGGGCCAGAATCGGCCGTGATGATTGGGGATTCCCGCTTGCGGGATGTAGGCGGAGGGCATGCGGCAGGTATGCGTACGCTGTGGTTTAAGGCTCCGAATTCTTTGCCCCCGGACGACGATGCAGCGCCAGATGGCACCTTCCAAAACTTCGCTGATTTGCCAGAAGCCTTGCGTCGCATCGGGGCTTGAATTGAGATTGGAGCGCGCCAAGGGCAGGTTTCGGCCTGTATCTTTGCGGGAAAGGCTCAATTTTATGGTGAACGCGACCCCTTACGTTCCAAAAAACAGCATTCGAATCGTCACGGCA
>DLWR01000134.1 GCA_003444795.1 Cryomorphaceae bacterium | reverse complement strand
GCATGAGCACCAGGGTTTTTTTATGCTTCTACAGTGCTTAAGCAAGCTTCGCCTTTTAAGCATAAAAAACCCTGGTGCTCATGCACCAGGGTGTGTTTTTGAGGTCTCGAGCGGATTCGAACCGCTGTACGAGCTTTTGCAGAGCCCTGCCTAGCCACTCGGCCACGAGACCTTTAGGGGGGCGAAATTACAACGCTTTACCCGTATGCGTTGGATTTTCTTCAAAAAAGCTCACACAGACCGCATGAACGTCTCCATCGATAGGAGGGTTCAGTTTACAAACTTTTACTTCGGCCTGTTGTACGGCGGGTAGATCGCGGAAGATGCGTTGTAGAATTCGGGCAGAAACGGTTTCTAAGAGGTTGGAGCGGACCGCCATTTCCTCGGAAACAATCACACGAAGTGCGACATAATCCACCGTGTCTTCCAACGCATCACTGGCGGCAGACGTCCATAAATCTGCCCAAACACTTAGGTCGATGCGGTATTCGGAACCAATTCGAGCTTCCTCCTCCAGGCAACCGTGGTAGGCGTATTCGCGCTGATTTTCGAGATCAATTCGCTGCAGGGCCATAGTTATGCGAGGGTGCGAAGTGCGTTTTCTATGCGGCGCTCGGAGGTTTCTTGACCAATCAATTGCATGACCATAAAGATGGAAGGGCCTTGGGTGGTTCCCGCAATCGCTAAACGCAAGACGGGCCCCACTTGACCAAAGCCGTAGCCCTTATCGGCCAAGTACGCTTTGAAGGCATTTTCTAGCGAGGCTTCGGAATAATCGGTTTGGGCAAAAACGCCTTTCAAATCAGAGACATAGCCGGGAGCTTCGGCCGTCCATTTCTTGCCCACCATCACTTCATCATAGGACGTAGGATCGGCAAACAAGTATGCGGCGCCATCGAGCGTATCGCCGATAAATTCCGCTCGGTCCATGAAGAGGTGCATGGCCTGAAGGGCGAATTCCGAAGAGGGAATGGAGATGCCACGGTCACGTGCTTCCGAAAGGTAGGCGTCGACAAGCTCAGCCTCAGGTTGCAAGCGCAAATGTTGCTGGTTGAACCACTTGGCCTTGTCAAAATCAAAACGTGCGCCTGCTTTATTGACTTTATCTAAGTTGAAGGCTGCCACAAGCTCTTCCAAGGAGAAAATTTCCTGGTTGGTGCCTGGATTCCAACCCAAAAAGGCGAGCATGTTGACAAAGGCTTGGGGGTAAAAACCGCGTTCACGGTAGCCAGATGCCGTTTCCCCCGTTTCTTCATTGCTCCAAATCAACGGGAAAACCGGAAAGCCTAGGCGATCGCCGTCGCGCTTGGAGAGCTTGCCGTTTCCATCGGGGCGAAGCAGAAGGGGAAGGTGTGCAAATTCTGGTTGCTCCCATCCAAAAAAGCGGTACAGCAAAACGTGCAAGGGGGCAGAAGGCAACCACTCTTCGCCGCGAATCACATGGGTGATGTCCATGGTGTGATCGTCCACGACATTGGCTAAGTGGTAGGTCGGCATTCCGTCGCCCTTTAACAAGACTTTGTCGTCCAAATTCAACGTATTCACGCTTACCCAGCCCCGGATGCGGTCTTCAAATTTGACCTCTTCGTTGCGGGGCATTTTCACCCGAATAACATAGGCTTCGCCCGCATCCAAACGTCGCTGAACCTCTTCATCTGGGAGGGTGAGCGAGTTCTTCATAGAGGTGCGCGTGATGCTGTTATACTGCCAATTGGGATTGCCCGCTTGTTTGGCACGCTCGCGAACGGCTTCTAAATCTTCGGGTGTATCAAACGCGTAATAGGCATGTCCCGCGTCCAAAAGTTGGTCTGCATAGGCGCGGTACATGGGCTTGCGCTCGCTTTGACGGTAGGGCGCATGGGGTCCGCCGTTGGGTAATTTGTCTTCCGCACCAATGCCTTCATCGGGGGAAATACCGCACCACTTTAGGGCCTCGACGATATAGGCTTCGGCGCCTGGGACAAAGCGAGTTTGGTCCGTGTCTTCCACGCGCAACAAGAAATCGCCGCCCTTTTGCTTGGCAAACAGGTAGTTATACAATGCAGTACGCACACCGCCCATGTGTAGTGGGCCAGTGGGACTAGGAGCAAAACGAACGCGAACCCTTCGGTCTTTCATGTGTTTTTCTTTGGGTGGGCAAAGATAACCCACTGCGCAGCACCGACCTATCTTTGCAGTATGGAGCGACAGCTATCAGAACAAGAGCAATTTCGCCGCGAAGCCTTGGAGGCCTTGCGCGCATCCGGCATGGATCCTTTCCCCGCCGCTGAAGTACCCGTGAGCCATTTGGCTGAAGAAATCAAAACTGCATTCGCCGCAGACCCTTCGAATGGATTTGAGGTATGCGTGGCAGGCCGCCTGATGACTAAACGCATTATGGGCAAGGCATCGTTTGCCAGCCTGATGGACAGCTCGGGCCGTGTTCAGATTTATGTTAACCGCGATGAGATCTGCCCCGAAGAGGATAAGTCACTCTACAACGACGTTTTCAAGAAACACTTAGACATCGGCGATTTTATTGCCATTAAAGGCCATGTTTTCGCCACTCAAACAGGAGAAACCTCTGTACACGCGAAGGAAATGTGGGTGCTCAGCAAGAGCATTCGGCCCCTTCCCATTGTGAAAAAAGACGCGGAAGGCAATACCTACGATGCCTTCAGCGATCCCGAACTACGTTACCGTCAACGCTACGTGGACTTGATTGTGAACGAAGGTGTAAAAGACATATTTGTCAAGCGCACCAAGTTGTTTAGCACCATGCGCAGCATTTTTAATCGCGCAGGCTATTTGGAGGTGGAAACACCCATTTTGCAGCCCATTCCCGGTGGCGCATCAGCCCGTCCCTTCATAACGCACCACAACGCTTTGGACATTCCGCTCTATTTGCGCATTGCCAACGAGCTGTATTTGAAGCGTTTGATTGTGGGAGGATTTGATGGTGTCTACGAATTTGCGAAGGACTTCCGCAACGAAGGCATGGACCGAACGCACAACCCGGAATTCACCGTCATGGAGATCTACGTGGCCTACAAGGACTACCACTGGATGATGGACATGACGGAAAAGATGCTCGAGGAGATTGCCGTCGCGGTTACGGGATCTTCGGAGATCAGCGTTGGAGGCAAAGCCATTTCGCTGAAAGCGCCTTTTGCACGCGTTCCTATTTTGGAGGCCATCAAAACGCATACGGGACTGGATTTGCTGGGCAAGACCGAAGAAGAGATTCGCGCAGCGGCCAAATCCTTGGGATTGGAGGTAACGCCCGAGATGGGCACCGGCAAACTCATCGATGAGATTTTCGGCGAGAAGTGTGAGCATCACTATGTACAGCCGACGTTTATTACTGACTACCCTGTGGAGATGTCTCCCTTGTGCAAGCGTCACCGTGAAGATGACCGCTTGACGGAACGCTTTGAGCTCTTCATCAACGGGAAGGAAATTGCCAATGCCTACAGCGAGCTCAACGACCCCATTGACCAGCGCGCCCGCTTTGAAGAACAGTTGAAACTGTCCGAAAAAGGGGACGACGAAGCCATGTTCATTGACCAAGACTTTTTGCGCGCTTTGGAATATGGTATGCCTCCCACTTCGGGAATGGGCATTGGCATGGACCGCTTGACCATGCTGCTCACGGACCAATCCAGCATCCAGGAAGTGCTTTTCTTCCCGCAGATGCGCCCCGAAAAGGCCGACTAATTCATGCTCTACCCCGAATCAGCCGGAGAGTCGCTCGACTTTCACTTGCTCAAGGGGTATGTTGCCCAGCACGCCGCTTCGCGCAAAGGACGTGAGGCATTACTAGTCATGGAGCCCAATCCCGTTCAGCGGGAGGTGGAGCCTGCCTTACTGCAATCGGATGAACTCTTACAGCTCATGGAGCGCGGCCACTACTTTCCGGCCGTGGCCATGGCAGAGGTGGACGACGCGCTTCCCTTGCTTCGCATCCAAAATGCGGTGCTGGACGCTGAGCAGTTTATGGCGATCAAGGCCCAAGCCGAGTCCTATGCGAATGGCTACCGGTTCATGCTGACGCACGAGGAAGACGCCCCTATGCTCGCCTCTCGCCTCAAGCCGTTTCCGCCCATCCCCGAGATTCCAACTGCTATCGACCGCGTCTTGGAGCGAAATGGGCAAGTGAAGAGCAATGCCTCTCCGGAGCTGTCGCGCATCCGCCAGGATTTGGCGAAGAAACGCGTGGCGGCAGACCGCATTTTTTACAAGGTGCTCAAGCGCTACGAATCGGAAGGCTGGTTGGGCGATGTCCGCGAATCCGTGAGCAATGACCGCCGTGTCATGGCGGTTTCAGCCTCCCATAAGAGCAAAGCGCGTGGAGCCTTTCATGGTAGCAGCGCCAAAAACACCTTAGTCTTTTTAGAGCCTACCGAATGTTTGGAGATCAATGCGGATGTGGGTGTTTTAGTAGAAGAGGAGCGCAAGGAAATTCGGCGCATTTTGCAAGCCTTGACCAAGACCTTGTCGCCCTTCAGGCCGGATATTCAGGCCACAGACGAGCGCCTGACCGAGCTCGACATATTGCTCGCAAAAACACGTTTTGCCAAAGAAGAGGAGGCCTGCCTGCCGCGCATCAACGAAGAGGGAGAGATTTCCTTGCGAAAAGCGATCAATCCCGTCTTGCGCCGGGTCCAAAAAGCGAAAAACCGCGACGTTGTTCCCTTGGAGATAGAGCTTCGGCCCAGCCAACGCCTCGTGGTGATTAGCGGGCCCAACGCAGGCGGTAAATCCATCGCCTTGAAGACCGTAGGGCTCTTTCAGCTTATGCTGCAATGCGGCATCCTTATACCGACACATCCCAAGTCGAGCATGCGCTGGTTTGGGAGGGTTATGGCGGATATCGGCGACGCACAAAGCGTGGAAAATGAGCTTTCGACCTACAGTGGAAAGCTCGCCAAGATGAAGGAGATTTTAGCCTGGTCTTCGGAAGACACCCTGTGTTTGGTGGATGAATTTGGCAGCGGTTCCGACCCAGATTTGGGTGCAGCGCTGGCCTCTGTTTTCTTGGAGGAAATTCACGCTTCGGGCGCCTATGGAGTGTTCACTACGCACTACAACAGCATAAAGGCCTTGGCGGAAGACTTGGACCACACGTGCAATGCAAATATGGCTTTTGACGTGCAAACGTTTGAGCCCAAGTACACGCTGCAATTGGGCGTTCCGGGCTCCTCCTACACGTTTGAAGTGGCCCAACGCGTGGGCATTCCTAAAAGAATCATGCAGGCTGCGCGCGAGGCTTTAGCGAGCCAAACGCTGGCCGTCGACCGTCTCCTGGTGGGCTTGCAAAAGCAGCGCAGCCAACTGGACCGAACGCGCACCCAAATCAGCGACCGCCTAGCGGAGCTAGAGGCGCTCAAAACCACGCAGGAAAAACACATTGCCCAGCTGGAAGCCAAGTTGAGCCGCGCAGCTGAAAACAATGCGGAAGTCAGCGATCAGCTCATGTGGGGCAAGCGCATGGAGCAATGGTCGCTTAGCTGGAGCAAGGCGAAAACCCAAAAGGCCAAAAAGGAAATTGAAGCGCGCATTGTTCGAACCCTTTCCGAGCGCCATCAAGTATTAGAAGTCCAACAGCAACGCGTGAAGACGGCCCGCCAGAAAGCCGAACGCGAAGAACTTGAGCGCCTCTGGACCTTGCCTGTTAAGGTGGGCGACAAGGTGAAAGTGCTTCAAGGGGCCGGCCGACAAGCGGCGGAAATTCAAGAAATACGCAAGGACAAGTTCCTCGTGAGTCTTGGTGGCGTGCTGTCGGCGTGGATGGAGCGCCAGCAATTTGTACACTGGGACCACAGGCCCGGAGTAGTGCCGGCTAAAGGAGCTGCCCCTGCGGCCAACGGGGCTAAATCCAAGAAACGAAAGGGAACTAAATCGGTTAGCGGCCCTGTTAAATCGCAGGCCCCTCAGCCAAAGGCGGCAGCGACCGATGCTATAGACGCGAATACCCCTACCTTGGCGCCGAAGAAAAAACGTAAGCGCCCACCGCGCAAAAAGAACACCTAAGCATGGAAGAAGCGGTCATTACCCCATTAATCACGAACGAAGCAGTTGTTTTTGGACTCTTAATGGCCCTCTTGGGCGGCATTTTTTGGGCCGCCAGCCACCCGCGCTTTTCCTCCTTTTTTAAGGTTATTCCGGCGCTGCTGCTCTGCTACTTTTTGCCGTCTTTGCTGACCAATTTTCATATTGTACCCAAGGATACCCACCTCTACTTTGTGGCTTCGCGCTACTTGTTGCCAGCAAGCTTGGTCTTGCTCACGTTAAGCATCGATTTGAAGGCGGTATTTGGGTTGGGTCCCAAGGCGCTCATCATGTTTTTCATGGCGACCGCGAGCATCATTATCGGGGGACCGATTGTCATTCTCGCTTTATCTGCTGTCGCGCCCGACCTAGTTGGAGGAGTGGGTCCAGACGCGGTTTGGCGCGGCATGTCAACCATTGCAGGTTCGTGGATTGGAGGCGGCGCAAACCAGGCCGCCATGTTTGAGATTTTTAAACCTTCGGGCGCCCTGTATTCGGCCATGATTACCGTGGATGTCGTAGTGGCGGAAGTTTGGATGGCCATCATATTATTGGGCGCGGCAAAAAGTGATCAAGTAGATGGTTGGCTAAAAGCGGACAATCGCTCTGTTAAAGCCTTGCAAGGCGAAATGGAGGACTTTTTAAGCCGAACCTCCCGCATCCCCACCTTCCCCGAAGTCATGCAGATTTTGGGCTTGGCCTTTGGGGCGGTCGCTATTTCTCACGTGGCGGGAGATACCCTAGCGCCATGGTTTGCGGAAAACGCACCCTACACCGCTAATTTTAGTTTGACGAGCGACTTCTTTTGGGTGGTCATTGTGGCTACCACGGTGGGGCTCCTACTCTCCTTTACAAAGGCCCGAAATTTAGAAGGCGCCGGCGCGAGCCGCTGGGGCTCCGTCTTTATCTACATCCTCGTCGGCACCATCGGCATGAAAATGGACATCAAAGAGGCGGTTCAGCAGCCTGGTTTGATTTTAGTCGGGGCCGTTTGGATGCTCTTTCATATTCTGATTCTGTTGGGTGTTGCGCGCTGGATTAAAGCCCCTTTCTTTTTTGTCGCAGTGGGTTCCAAAGCCAATATTGGCGGGGCGGCTTCGGCGCCCGTAGCAGCCGCTGCATTTCACCCGTCCTTAGCGCCGGTGGGCGTTTTGCTCGCCGTTTTAGGGTATGCGTTAGGCACCTATGGCGGCTGGTTGACGGGCTTGCTCATGTACCTCGTGAGTGGTGACCCGGCAGCGATGATGCTGGAGTAGGGTACCAGGGCGAATGGGCGGGGCTTGTTCTTTGCGGCCTACGGATGGCGAACGCACGAAACGAACTTCCTTCTGGGGCCTGTTCCGGCGTATCTTTTGGCTTCTATTTTGACCCCTATCATGCGAAAAACGTTTTCTCTTTTGGCGCTCGGCTTCTTGTCTCTCGGCGCACAGGCCCAAACAGCCGAAGATGCGGCCTTCATCAAGGGCCTGTATCAGCAAGCGCTTGGCGAACAACAAGGATATCTCTGGCTGGCCAATTTATGCTCGGAAGCTGGTCCGCGATTGGCCGGTTCGGAAGGCGATGCCAAAGGGGTAAAGTGGGCCGTAGAAACCTTAGACACCCTAGGTTTTGACCGTGTTTTTACCCAACCCGTGGATGTTCGCCACTGGGAGCGCGGAGTAGAAACAGCCGAATGCATCCAAGGAAAAGCCAAGCGTTCCTTGCGCATCACAGCACTTGGGGGCTCCGTGGGCACCCCAGGGGGCGACAAAGGCCCCGGTCTGACAGCAAAAGTGATTGAAATTGTCGGCCGCGAAGACCTGGCCGCAAAGGGGCATTTGTTGGCGGGAAACATTGTTTTCTACAACGAACCCATGGACCCCTGGTTGATTAATACGGGTTCTTCCTACGGTAAGGCCGGTTGGCAGCGCTGGGGAGGCGCCTCTGAGGCGGCCAAGTATGGGGCCGTAGGCGTTTTAGTACGCAGTTTGACCCACCGAAACGACGACTTCCCCCACACGGGCGCTATGGCCTATGAGGAAGGAGTGGTACAGATTCCCGCCGCCGGCATTTCGACCAATGACGCCAATTGGCTCAGCGCTGAATTGAAGAAGAACCCCAATCTCCAAGTGCATTACACGCTGGGCTGCCACGAGGTGGGCCGAGCACAATCCGCCAACGTCATTGCCGAATGGAAGGGAAGCGAATTCCGAGATCAAGTTATGGTGGTGGGCGCCCATCTGGACT
>DLWR01000179.1 GCA_003444795.1 Cryomorphaceae bacterium | reverse complement strand
CGTTTGCCCTGGGCCCGGGCCCAATCGGGTTGACGCGTCGCGCCTAGGGTCAGCGGCCAAGGTAGGCGCTCCAAAGAATCCAAACGCATAGAGGCTCCCCACTCTGCATCTTGCGCATTCAAGAGGGGAATTCCTGTACCGCTCATAGCCGCTGCTTGCGTGCGCTCAATGGCATGTCTTTGGCGCCCGGGGCCACCCTGCATCCAAATAATGCCGCCAATTTGGCCCGCTTCCGCCCATGCGGACAATTGCTGAATGTGGCTTTCCCCTTGGCGGCTGTATCCCGCGACCATAATCATCTGTCCGGCCAAATCTTCCACCGTCGCTTGAGCCATCCAGGTCCCATAGTTGCGCTGTTCGAAAGGGTTTGATTCGGTGTATTGAGCTGGTCCCCAACCAAAAGAAAGCAAGGCCAGCGTTACTGGCCACATCCGTTTTACCATAGCCGAAATGTACCCCAAAAAACGCTTTACCTTTGAGCGTCTATGGGACTCTTTTCCGCATTTTCTAAACAACGCCAGCCTCGAGGTTTCAGTCTCCAGCATCGCTACTATGACGAGAAAAAAGCCAAGATGGAATCGCTTCGCGCAGAACGTGAAGGTCGTCCACTGAGCTCCTCAGAGAGCCGCCGAGAACACCTGCGAGAAGCCTGGGCTTCCAAGCGCACCACCTCGGCAAAAACGGGCGCTAGCAGGAGTCCTTTGGTGTGGATTATCATCGCATTTGCCCTAGCCTACCTCGTTTTTAAAGTGCTCCCGGCCGCCCTTGCATTCAACCTAGGAGCCACTTCCTGAGCCCATGTCTACCGTCATCCACCATCTCCCAGAAGAGGTTGCCAATCAAATTGCCGCAGGTGAAGTGGTCCAGCGACCTGCTTCGATTGTGAAAGAATTGATGGAGAATTCCTTGGATGCAGGTGCCACTGAGCTGACCGTTCTTATTCAGGATGCTGGAAGGACGTCCATTCAGGTCATCGACAACGGATGCGGGATGGGGCCGGAGGATCTTCCCGCGGCCTTTGCACGCCATGCCACTTCCAAACTGCAATCCGCGGACGATCTTTTTGCCCTGCAAACCATGGGCTTCAGAGGGGAAGCCTTGGCTTCTATCTCAGCCGTTTCGCACGCTAGCATCAGGAGCCGAACCGTTCACGAAACCGTAGCCACAGAGCTCAGCTGCGACGGCAGCCAACTCGGTCAACCCAAAAAAGTCGCAGGTAGCATTGGCACCACGATCACCGCAAAGAATCTGTTTTTTAATGTACCGGCACGACGCCAATTCCTGAAAAATGACGCGATTGAATTCAAGCATATTTCGGAAACCTTTACGGCCATTGCCCTCGCCCACCCAACGCTCAAATTGCAGCTGAAACACAACGGAAAAGACGTTTGGCTTCTGGATGCTGGGAATGCCCGACAGCGCGTCGCTCAAATTTTAGGTAAAAAAGCCAACGAGCGTTTGGTGCCCGTAGAAGAATACACCGATGTAGTAAAGACAGAAGGATTTGTACTTCGGCCTGAGCATGCCCGAAAAACACGTGGAGATCAGTACCTCTATGTCAACAAACGACCCATTCGCAGCGGCTATTTACACCGTGCAATTGTAGAAGCATTCGAGGGTTTGATTCCTACCGAGCATCATCCCGCCTATGTCCTTTTCCTCGCAGTGCCTTCGGACCGCGTCGATGTAAATGTGCATCCGGCAAAGACCGAGGTGAAATTTGAAGACGAACGCGCCATATACGCCATTCTTCGCAGCGCCGTAAAGCGCGCCCTGGGGATTCACCAAGTGGCACCGACCTTGGATTTTGAAACGAATTTGCAGCAGCATGTAGATCTCGACGCCCAGCCCATTCCGGCGGCTCCGAGCATCCAAGTGGACCCTACCTACAATCCTTTCCATGCGACCCCTAGTACCAGAAGCAAGGGATACACAAGCCCTAGTGCTGGGGCAACTGCTCGTGAGAGCTTCGATTTCTTTGCGCCGCCCTCATCACCAAATAGCTCGCAAGGAGCGTGGGATTTCGAAAGCACAGCCGGCACGGACACGCGCCCTGAATCCTCTGGATTTTGTGTTTTTCTCGCTCCTCATTTTGCGGTCAGTTCGCTGAAAAGTGGCCTTGTAACGGTACACATTCCACGTGCTCAAAAGCACATCCTTCACCAGGAGCTCATCGAAGCTTTGCATGCCAAAGAGCGCCTGACCTCGCAGACCTGGCTCTTCCCGGAGGCATTTGAAGTGGCGACCTCCGCGCATTGGTCGGACTGGGTGGACATTTTGCCACGTTTGGGCTTCCAGTGGGAACACAGTAGCGAAGGCTTGAACATGACGGCAGGTCCCCATTTCTTGGCGGCTTCTGAGGCCATGGATTGGCTCCACGATTTGCTGCGTGCTGCTCCAGAGGAAGAGGAAAAAGCGCTCGAGACCTATGTTTTGGCGCGCCTAGACCATTGGAGTACAACCGCACCCATTCCTACGGGCGGCGATTTGCAAACCCTGGTAGACCGCTTGTTTGCCTGTGAAAACCCTTGGACCAATGCCCAAGGCAAACCCATTGCCCGTATTTTAGATGGAGCCACTCTTGCGGCTCAATTTGCCTAGTCTATGTATTCACGTCGCTCCTTTTCCTACTTGCCACCGGTCATCAAGAACCTCTTGATCATCAACGGTCTCGCCTATTTTGCTAGCATCACCTTTGCCCAAATGGGGACCGACTTGCTTGGAATGTTTGGCCTGTACCTACCTCAATCCGAACATTTTCAACCCTACCAATTAGTGACCCACCTCTTCTTCCACGACTTGAGCAACTTCAGCCACATATTCGGCAATATGTTTGCTCTTTGGATGTTTGGCATGTCGCTTGAAAACCTCTGGGGTAGCCAGCGCTTTTTCATCTTTTACTTCGTCACGGGTATCGGGGCTGCTTTGTGCCATTTGGGCGTAAACGTTTTTGAGTACTCTTCCTATGTGAATGAATACCAGGTCACGGGTAATCCCATGGCGGGGCAGTTGGCCAACTACCTGCTCCAGATTCCGACCGTGGGTGCCTCAGGTGCGGTATTTGGCCTTCTTTTAGGCTTTGGCATGACCTTCCCCGAACAGCGCATCTACCTCTACTTTTTAATGCCCATCAAGGCAAAGTACTTTGTGGCCATTTACGGTCTTTTTGAACTCTTTGCAGGCTTCGCCAACCAAGGCAGCAACATCGCCCACTTTGCACACATAGGCGGTATGGTATTTGGGTATCTGCTCCTGCGTTACTGGAAAAGCACCTCCTACCGTCGCTTCTAGAAACTCTCGTACTCACCGCCATCTCACCGTCGTATGTACACCCTTCAAAATTGGCTTCGCGAATCCCAGCTCCACCGCTGGATCTGTGCGCTCATCGCCTGTTTTGTGGGTCAAACGCTTCTGGAGCTTATGGGCTGGATTTCCACATGGGAGGTGGAAGCGGGCTTGCTGCGCTATTTTGCCCTAAACCCCCTCCACACCTGGCACATCGGGGAGGGATGGACCCTGCTCACCTATGGCTTCTTGCACTATGGCGTCATGCACCTGCTTCTGAATGTCCTCATGCTCTACTTTGCCGGGCATATGCTCAAGACCTTTTGGCTGGATGATCAGGTAAGTCGCCTCTTCCTCCTTGGTATTGCAGGTGGCGGGTTGGCCTATTTCTTCGCTACCCTTTACTTCACGCAATGGCCGCCCCTGGTGGGTGCTTCTGGCGGTGTTTTGGCGCTACTCTTGGCCGCCACTCGGCTTTCCCCTTTTATGCCCGTCTATGTCTTTGGCATACTGCGCTTGCCGCTTTGGGGGGTCAGCCTCCTGCTACTGGCTATCAGTGTTTCCGGCCTTCAAGGCCCGAATGCCGGCGGCAACATCGCCCATTTAGGCGGTGCCCTTGTGGGCTGGTCATTGGCCAAATCTCCTCATTGGCTCTTTCCTGAAAAAAGGAGCGCGCGTACAGGCCGAAAGCCCTCCAAGCTGCACGTCGTGGCAGCTGAAGGCCTGGACTTGGACAGCATACTGGAAAAAATTGGGCGAGTCGGGTACGATAAACTCTCCGCAAAAGAAAAAGCATTCCTGGCGCGCTATGGCAAGAAGTAAACACCTGAGGTTTTGGGTATCGCTTGGGCCCCACCTTGTAGCCCTACCCTTCACAGCGGGTGCGACGATAGGCTATTACTTTTCCCCCAACCCCATCCCCTGGCTCGCGCCCCTGGCGCTCGCCTGGCCGGCTCTGCTCCTTTGGCATGCCGCTTGGACCCTTTGGGCTGCAAGCCAGTTCAAAACCAGTGCGTTCGTAGGTCTGGGGTTACTGCTGCTCACCTGGCCCCAAACCCAAGGATGGGTTCATGTTCATACGGGCACCTCGGAGGATGGGGATTTGAGGGTAGCCACCTGGAATGTCCACCAATGGAGGAACCTGGAGTGGAGCGATCAAGCGGTGACCGAAGAGCGCATGCAGCAGGCCGCCTTAGATCTGCATGCCGATGTCCTCGCGATACAGGAGAATCGATTGAACTCAGGGCCACAGCGAAGTCTAGAAGCCTGGTACCCGTATGCCACCCCCCACGAAGATCAGGGCCTCCAGATCTTCTCCAAATTTCCCATCCGACAATGGAATTTCGAAGCCTTTGAAGCCAGCTATGCGGGACACCGCGGCTTTGTGTGGGCAGATATTGAAACCCCGAAAGGCCTAGTCCGGGTGGTGAATATTCACTTAGTGACCACCACCTTTGTGACACGCGAAGCGGAAGCGGAAAGCGATTCAGCGGGGCTATCCACCTCCCTATTCAGGTCCGCATTCAAGTTGACGCGAACGGCAAAAATTAGGGCACAACAAGTGGATCAGCTGCTCGAATGGGCAGCAAAAGAAGAACACCCACCCCTAATCTGGCTGGGCGACTTCAACGACTCCCCCACGAGCAATACGGCCTACCGAATGGGGGCCTGGGGCGATGCCTTTGAGACTTGGGGAAAGGGCTTCGGCTCAACCTACCGGGGCCTGTGGGGCCTGCCCTTGCGCATCGACTGGATCTTGTACGACCCGGCCTTCACGATCACCGGTATGCAGCGGTTAGAGCAACAGGACAGTGACCACCATCCGGTTTGGGTGAATCTCTCCCTTATGAGCGCGGATTCCGAGTAACTCGGCGCAAATCCAGGACGTTCATCGGATGCCTGGGCAATCCTTCCCAGTCTTTGTGGAAAACTCGGACGCTCTCATCGTAAAAGAGGGGCACCAATGGCACCTCCGTTTTTAACCACGCATCTGCTTTTCGCGCCGCGTCTACACGCTCATCGACCGATACGGATTGCTTCGCGTGACGGGCAAAATCATCAAAAACAGCATCTTGAACCTGAGCGGCATTCGGCCCATGTGGGGTCGCATACGCGGACTCAAAGAGCAT
>DLWR01000234.1 GCA_003444795.1 Cryomorphaceae bacterium | reverse complement strand
AATCCCTATGCGAACATGGTGGCACTTCGGAAATTCAAAGCCAAAGACCAAGGCTATCCGCTCATCAACAAAGTATACAAGTCTTTGGAGTCCGGCTACTACTGGCTTAAGACGAACAAAACCCTCATCCCTAAGTACCAAGTGGTCCGTTACGAGGATTTGGCGCAGGATCCCGAGGGGGAGATGCGCAAGTTGGCCAGCTTCTTGGGGATTTCCTTTGACGAGAGCTTGCTGAAGCCTACGCTGTTGGGCGACCCATGGGGAGGCAACAGCGCCTATGGAAATTTCAAAGCGATTTCCGCGGCGCATTTAGACCGTTGGAAGGAGGAGATTACGCCTCTGGAGGCCAATTTAGTAACCCAACATTTTGGACATATACTGGCCGAATACGGCTACGACGAGCTGCCCATACAACGTGGCAGCTGGAAGCCCGCCAAAGGCGAGTCTGTAAAGCGCTACGCCTACAACCGTTTGTATCCCTTGTACCTCAAATAAGAAGGGCAGGATTCGGAACTTTATGGTGGGAGGGGGATAGCGTCCCCCATGCCTCACTCTTTTTCCGCCAATTTGGCCTCTAAGTCGGCCACCTTCGAGCGCAAGGCCTCGATCTCTTTGCTGGCCGTACTTAAATCGGCTTGAAGGGTCAAATTGGCCTCCTGAAGCTCATCGCCTCGGCGGCGTTCTTTGCGGGCTTGGCTCTCAAACTTTTCGGCTTCTTTTTCAGCAGAATAAATCTCCTTTTGGTCTTTGGTTTGAACCATAAAACTGTACACAGCATAGAGCGCAACGCCTGCGATGGCTGCAATTCTCAGCCCATTGTGGTAGGAATGAAGCGCTTCCACAAAGTAGGAGGCCGCAAAGCCAAGCAAAACAAGGGCGCCAAAGCCAAGAAGGATGCGTTCGAGTGTCTGAGTGTTCATAACCATAGGGATTTCTAGCCTTGAAGGTACTAAAATTGTCCAAAGCGTATTTGTAGATTTCGCATTCCTAAACCCTTAGCACCGCTAAGCTATGCGCAATGTTCAAAAATGGTCCTGGGTGGTCGCCGTCGCGGGCTTCCTGTTCGGATTTGATACCGTCGTAATTTCCGGGGCTAACGAGCCCATTCGGGAACTTTGGAACACCTCCGCCTGGTTCCACGGCACCTTTATCATGTCCATGGCGCTCTGGGGGACCGTTCTAGGGTCCCTTTTTGGCGGCAAACCCACAGATTTATTGGGCCGAAAGCCTACACTCGTTTGGATCGGTGTTTTGTACTCTGTTTCCGCCATTGGTTCCATGCTGGCTTGGGATCCCTACTCGTTCTCTTTCTTTCGTTTTATAGGTGGCGTAGGCGTAGGGGCTTCTTCTGTGGCCGCACCTGCCTACATCTCGGAAATCTCTTCCGCTGCTTCCCGTGGCCGCTTGGTAGCCCTTTACCAGTTTAACATTGTCTTTGGCATCCTCATCGCCTTTTTCTCCAACTTCCTTTTGAGTGGTGTTGGCGGCGATTGGGATTGGCGCTTGATGCTAGGGGTTGAAGCTATCCCGGCGGTCATCTACACGTTCATGGTGCTGACGGTGCCGGAAAGCCCACGCTGGCTCGCCGTGAAGAAAGGGGATACGGCTGCTGCCCAAAAAGTGCTTCAAGAGCTTTTTGACAGCGAGGAAGAGGCGGCAGAAACGCTTCAGGCCATACAGGCCGACGCTGCGGAAACTGCTTCCAAACCGGAGGTGCCTTTGTTTTCACGAAACTTCCGATTCCCTCTCCTGCTGGCCTTTTTATTGGCGATGTTCAATCAACTTTCGGGCATCAATTTCATCCTGTACTATGCACCTGAGATTCTCGAAAATGCGGGCTTTGCCGGCAAAGAGTCCTTGCTCTCCAGTGTGTCTCTAGGTGGAATCAACTTGCTCTTCACCTTTGTTGGGCTCTACTTCATCGACCGTTTGGGCCGAAAGCAACTCATGTACATCGGCTCGATCGGATACATCCTTTCCCTGTGCATGGTGGCCTTCGCATTTGACAGTCAAGCAGATCCCATGTTTACGCTGACTTTCATCTTGATGTTCATCGCCTCACATGCCATGGGTCAAGGGGCCGTTATTTGGGTCTTTATTTCAGAAATTTTCCCCAATTCCGTCCGCGGCGCGGGCCAATCGTGGGGAACCGGCACCCACTGGGTCTTTGCCGCAATGATTACCCTCCTGGGACCTGTAGTCATGGAAGCCTTCCCAGAGGGTTGGCCCATTTTTGCCTTCTTTGCAGCCTGTATGGTTTTGCAATTGGTTTTTACCCACTGGATGATGCCTGAAACCAAAGGAAAATCTCTTGAAGAACTCCAGCACGAACTGCACAAATGAGCCAATTTCTGTGCTTTGGGGAGGTACTCTTTGATGGCCTTCCATCAGGCCCAGTCGTGGGCGGCGCTCCCTTGAACGTTGCATTGCACCTTCATCAATGGGGTTGCCCGACCCATGTTGCCTCCGCTGTCGGAAAGGATTCCCATGCGGATAACTTGCGTTCCTTTTTGTCCGAACGCGACTTCCCCATCAAGGGAATTGCAGAACATGCCCAGTGGCCCACCGGCTGGGTCGATGTCACCCTAGATGAAAAAGGAAGTCCTTCCTACGAAATCTGTGCGCCTGCTGCTTGGGATGGCATCCCCTTCCAGTCGGAGGTGGCGGCCCAGTCCGAGGTGCTCGTTTTTGGTTCGCTTGCGCTCCGAAATGCTGCATCGCGCTCCGCATTGCAGCAGTATTTTGAGGCGATTCCGCGCCGCGTCATGGATATAAACCTTCGTGCCCCCTTTGTGAATTGGGCGGTCATTGAGGGCATTATGAAGCAGGTAGACGTGATCAAGCTCAACCGGGATGAGCTGCAGGAATGGCTCTCCTTCCGTGAATTAAATGCTTCGACCGAGGGGGCAGAAGATTTGCACTGCTTTTCGGGCCACTTTCCACAGGCCAAACACATAATCGTCACGGATGGTGCAGCCGGTGCCTATTTGATCGCCGGGGGGTCCGTTTGGCACCACCCAATTTTCCCCGTGGATGTTGTGGACACCGTGGGGAGTGGGGACGCATTTTTGGCCGGATACCTCTATGCCCAAGCGCAAGGAATGAGCATTTCAGACACCCTCCGTTGGGCTTCTGCGGCGGCATGCCGAGTTTCTGGGTCCAAGGGAGCCACCCCCCGCATTGAACTTGCAGAGCTTCAAGATTTTTTAGCCTCTCATCCCCCTATGAACTACCGAGCATCCTTGTGGGCTGGAGCAACGGGATTGTTGTTCCAGGCCTGCGCGCCAAATCAACCAGCTGCTGCCTTGGCGAGCGATTCCCTGTATCGTCCAGTCCTTCACTTCACGCCCGAAGCCCATTGGATGAACGATCCAAATGGACTCTTCTTCGACGGCGTGGACACCTACCACCTCTACTATCAATACTATCCAGATTCCACGGTTTGGGGTCCCATGCATTGGGGCCATGCCACCACAAAAGATCTCATACATTGGGCGCATCATCCGGTGGCCTTGGCTCCCGACGAACTCGGCTACATTTTCTCCGGTTCTGCCGTGGTGGATGTTCAGAATACCTCTGGATTGGGGAGCGTGGAGAATCCCGCAGTGGTGGCCATTTACACGTATCACCGCCCGAGCGATAACCACCAAACCCAAGGCATCGCCTACAGTTTGGATGGGGGCTACACGTTTACCAAATATGCCCACAATCCCGTCCTGGCAAATCCTGGCGAGCAAGATTTCCGGGATCCAAAAGTGGCTTGGCATGAAGCCAGCGAGCAGTGGATCATGGCATTGGCTGTTGGCCAGCACATCCGTTTTTACTGCAGCCCCAATTTGATTGATTGGACCTACTTGAGCTCCTTTGGCGAAGGGGTAGGGGCGCACGGTGGGGTGTGGGAATGCCCAGACCTCATTCCCTTTACCGCCAGCGACGGCGCCCAAAAATGGGTCCTCTTCGTAAGTATCAATCCAGGGCATCCGGCTGGAGGTAGCGGCACCCAGTACTTTGTGGGGCAGTTTGACGGTCAAAACTTCACCCCCGATGAAACCGATCCGCCCTTACTCTGGCTGGACGCGGGTCGTGACAATTATGCAGGCGTGACCTTCCACCAAAAAGGCATAGCGGGTTCGGGCCCTAAACCGCTCTTTATTGGATGGATGAGCAACTGGGAATACGGTCAGCAAGTGCCCACTGAGGCATGGCGCTCTGCCATGACCTTGGCGCGCGACCTAGAACTTCAGGCGACTCCCAAGGGCTACCGCTTGAAGCAGTGGGTGACCTCGGATGTCTTTACGGCTGCCCAATGGGAGGTCGCTCAGGCAGAAGGCGACGGTTATCCCATGGCGGAGGACCATCAGCTCGTCATCGAATGGGAAGGTGCAGGCGTCGTGAATCTCCTCTTCAGTTCTGAATCAGGGGATAGTTTGACATTGCGCATGGATGAGCAAGGCATCACAGTAGACCGAACCGGCCTCCAAAACCTTGACTTCTCCCCCAAGTTTGCCTCTATCGAGCAAGTTGATTTCCTTCAACAAGGAGATGGCCAGCACCTAGTCATCCTGGACGGTTGTTCCTTAGAATATTTGGGAGAAAGTGGATTGGTTTCGCTTACGGACCTCTTTTTTGTGAAGCAGTGGTTTAATCAGCTACACGTGACCGCTTTGGAGGGCATGGAGGTGAGTGTGTACCGAAGAAGCGCTCGCTAAGCGAACTTATTCTTCAATTTGGGCATCCTCGATGACTTCGGCTTCTCCGAGGTCGTCGTCCTGTGCCCCGTGCATTCCTTGCATCTGCTGTGCCATTTGCCCGAGCTTTTTC
>DLWR01000158.1 GCA_003444795.1 Cryomorphaceae bacterium | reverse complement strand
TTGAATGCTTTGATCTACGCGGCTTTTCATGCGTCCAATGGGGTTTGGGGAATCGTCGTGGGATTTTGCTTTTGACCGAATTCCCGGGAGGCTGATTCTTGCCATGCGGCCATGGGCGCCCGCATTTTTAACTGCAGTTCATCCCACTCGGCAACTGGATCCGCATAGACCGTAAGGGCGGAACCTGCCCAGCCTTTCCAACGTTTCTGGAGCTCGTGGTAAATGAGGCTTCGAATCACCACGTTAAAATCACATTCGCCTTCCGGGGTGACGTACCCAAGCGCACCAGAATACCAACCGCGGCGGGCAGATTCATGTTGATCAATGCGCTCCATGGCCCGAATTTTGGGCGCCCCCGTCATACTGCCCATGGGGAAGCTGGCCTGGATTACGCTGAGCCAGTCCGCACTTGGACGGAGTTCAGCCTCGACCGTACTGACCAGGTGGTGAACGGTTGGGAGACTGCGCAATTGCAGGTATCTAGAAACCTGGACCGAGCCTTTGACCGCCACGCGGGACAAATCATTCCGAACCAGGTCCACAATCATGGTATTTTCAGCGCGTTCTTTTTCACTGGCCCGCAAGGCTTCTCCTGGGCTGTCCGCGGGGGCCGTGCCTTTGATAGGTTGGCTGTAGACTCGGAAAGCTTCGCCTGTATTTCGAACCGTGACATAGCGCTCAGGAGAACCTGAAAGCAACCAGGTGCTAGGCGATTTGAACACACCGGCCATGGGGGCGTCGGCGCGCTCCTGCAATGCCACAAAAACCTGAAGAGGATCGACGTGAGCCTGGGCTTCCCACATGGCGCACAAGTTGACCTCGTATAGATCACCCTCCATCATGAAGTTTTGCAGCGAGAGCGCTCGTTCCAGATAGGTAGCAGCCGGCCAAGTAGGCGTCCAGTCGCGGGTGATTTGGGATTTAGACCCGGGGTTCGAAGTGGCCAAAGATTGCACGCGCTCCCACCAGGAATCCGCCGTTTGAGGATGGGCCGGATGCTGGTGCAGCACGAGCCTACCTGCCGAGCAGGTCAATACCCATTCGGGCTCAAAGAACTCCAAATCCGGCTCGCCTTCCTCCGGGCTGTGGCGCGAGAAGGCTGTAGGTTCCATGGCATTCTTCAAGTCGTAACCTAAGACCCCAAAAAGCCAGGTGGGCTTTGAGCGCCAGGCAGCTGAAAACGCTGTCCAATCTTCTGCACTTGCCGTCGCCAAGCGGTGTACCCGGTGGGCACCGCCGGCGGCCATCCATTCATATCGATCCAGCGGTTCATGAAATGCTCCATGTGCCTGCCCGGTTTCTAGGAGCACGGCATATTCTAGAGCGGGCACTGCTCGGCGTAAGCCCGTCTGAACATCAGCGGGCGCAGCTAAGAGTATCTGCGCCGTGTAGGGCATTTTAAGCGTGTATGGCGCGTTTTCCGGTTGCGTCCAATGCCGCCTCCTTTATGGCCTCCGTGTAGGTGGGGTGTCCATGGCAGATGCGCGCAATGTCTTCCGCCGAAGCGCGGAATTCCATGGCAACAACCGCTTCCATGATAAGATCAGCAGCGCGGGCTGCTACCATGTGTACGCCGAGAACTTCATCCGTTTGAGCGTCCGCCAAAATCTTCACCATACCGTCGATGTCCATCGAAGCGCGAGCACGTCCAAGGGCACGCATGGGGAACGAACCCACTTTGAACGCGCGTCCTTCTTCTTTGAGTTGTGCCTCCGTGCGGCCAACGCCCGCCACTTCTGGCCAGGTGTAGACAATGTTGGGAACCAAATTGTAATCGATGTGGGGCTTTTGTCCGGCCAAGGTTTCCGCCACGGCAACGCCCTCTTCTTCGGCTTTGTGGGCCAACATGGCACCACGCACGACATCGCCGATGGCATAGATGTGGGGAGCGGCCGTTTGAAGATGGTCGTTCACGGCAATGCGGCCGCGCTCATCGGTACTCAGACCTGCAGCCTCCAGGTTCAATCCTGCGGTATAGGGCTTGCGACCGACGGCTACGAGGACATAATCTCCTTCGAGTTTAACGGGGGCTCCTTTCTTGTCGATGGCTTCGACCTTCACGACATCCCCTTTTCGGCTCACTTTTTCCACCTTGGTACTCATGTGGAAATTCATGCCCAGCTTCCGCAAGGTGCGTTGAAGCTCCTTGCCACAAGCGGCATCCATGGCAGGAATGAGGCTATCTGCAAACTCCACCACAGAAACTTCCGCGCCCAAACGCTTATAAACCGAACCCAGTTCGAGGCCGATTACTCCTCCACCGATGACGATGAGGTGCTTGGGAACTTCCGTCAATTTCAACGCTTCCGTAGAGGAGATGACGCGCTCTTTGTCAAAGGTGGCAAAGGGAAGCTCAATAGGCTTAGATCCCGTGGCGATAATGACGTTTTTGGCCGTGATTTCAGTGGTTTTCTCACCGGTTACCGTGATCGTATGAGCGTCTTTGAAGCTGCCTACCCCATGGTGAACATCGATATTGTTCTTCTTCATCAAGAAGTCAATGCCTTGGCATGTGACATCAATGACGGATTGCTTTCGGGCAATCATTTTTCCCATGTTCACTACGGGAGCCGCACCGTCAATCCCGTGCTCGGCAAAGGTGTGCAAGGCGTTGTGGAAATGTTCGGAGGAGTCCAAAAGTGCCTTGGAAGGAATGCAGCCCACATTCAAGCAGGTACCGCCCAACGTGGCATACTTCTCCACAATGGCGGTTTTCATTCCCAATTGAGCACAGCGAATGGCACTGACGTACCCGCCAGGACCAGAACCAATAACTACCACATCGTATTGCATCATCCGTAGATTTTAAATAGGGCCACAAAGGTAATTCACGCCTTGCGGATCGCAGTATTTAGCGCTGTACCCGTTGGCGCACCACCACACTCAACAGCAGCAAGGGGAACAGGAAGGCGCCACCACGGCCAATCAGGTCGCCATACTGGGTGTAAAAGGTCTGGCGGTCGTTCAAGGCAATAAGGGCAGTCCCTGATCCGGCTTGATCCCAGGTCTTCACCATGGAGCTTCGCCCCCAAGGATCTATGAAGCCCGAAATCCCCGTATTTGCCGCTCGAACAATACTGCGTCGGTTTTCAATGGCCCGCAATCGCGCATAGTGGAAATGGCTCACATGCCCCAGCGTATTCCCCCACCATCCGTCGTTGGTCATGATGGCAAACACATTGGCCCCTTTTTTCGCATACTCACGGACGAAGGCCCCATAGTCCTGCTCCCAGCAAATGATGGGTGCCACTTTTATCGTAGTGTCGGCCAAGGCGAATACGGCCCGTTCTTCTTGCGTGCCCAAGGTGCCTGTCGTTCCGCCCAGCGCAATGGTCGCATCGCCGATGACGGACTTCAACGTGCTAGCGAAGGGCATGTATTCCACACCCACCACGAGTTTGGACTTGTGGTAGTATTCCATGGGCTGGCCTGCCGTCAATTCTATGGCCGAATTGTAGCTGTCATAAAACCGTCTGCCCAGCGCATCCACAGGCCGCGAAGTCGACGTTTCCTCCCCCGCATCAAACAACTCATAAGTGGAGGCTCCTACCAACAAGGAGGTTTGCGGAAAGGTCCGCAAGACCGTGTCGAGCGCATGAATGGGTTTGAAGGCATTGCCATAGCGCTCCTGAATACCCTCATGCAAAAACGTCTCTGGGAAGACCACCAACGCCGATGGTTGCCGCTGAATTCTGGGATTCTCAGAGGTTTCTATCGAGGAAAAATCGCTCAGAAGACTATCCGCCCATCGGTGTGCCTGCCATTGATCAGGCGTTTGGAATTTTTCTTCATACGGGTCCACATTAGGCTGCACATAGGTCGCCCAGATATGGCGGTCATTTTCCGTGTTGTGCCCGGTCCAAATTCCCAAACTCAGAACCAAAGGAAGCCCCCACACATAGGGGATAGGGCTGGTCAAGAATGCCCGCCATGTGGTGTGCGTGACGGCCTTCCACCCATTATTCATCAAGGCGTCCACAAACACGAGATTGGCCAGCCACAGCCAAAGGGTCCCTCCGCGAT
>DLWR01000016.1 GCA_003444795.1 Cryomorphaceae bacterium | reverse complement strand
CATCTGCCATGCCTTCGTTCCGTTCACGAGGTAGGAAGGTAAAGAAGGGATCGCCCCCCCACTCACGGGGCATAAGGTATCTACCCTCCCCTGTTATGCGCGTCCCATTTACGGTAATCGCTTCAAATCCATCTTTCAGCTGAATCTTATACCCCGCTTGTGCGGAATACACCCGTGCGTGATGATTGGGCAGCACATAGGCTTTTAAAGGATCCCCATTGCCTCCATTCCCCAACGCACGCTGATCGTAGAGGTGAACAGCCCAAACCATGCCCTTGTCCAAAGGCTGGTGGTCTATGCCGATTCGATGCGTTTGGAATACTTGGGGCCAGATCATTGACCATGCATGAATGCGGGCATTCTTCCAGGTTGGACTCGCCAAATTCCCTATGTATAAAACGGGACTGCCTTCCGTGAATTCCAAGTCATGCTTTTCTCCCGTTAGAGGGTCCAAACCTGTTCCAAAGGGTCCGATAGACTCCTTTAAGTCATACCAGTGAATGGTTGAACGAGGAGAGACGGCCCAAATGGCCATTCCTTGCGCTTCCCAGCCTTGAAAGGATTGCCTCACCCAGAGCCCTTCTTCCGTCGTGGGACGCATGCGTCCATCCTGTTTGTTGAAAAAGGGCGTTTCCAAGTTTTGGCGGCCTAAGCGTAGTGCGGTTGTGGCCCATTCTTTTTCCACAAACAAATCTTCCAGGCGTTCCAATTCCCGATAAGCCAAACGATCCGTTACGTCGTACTGACCAATTTCATACCGATTGCGAAGCCCCCCAACATCTTCACCCAATGCGGTAGAAGCCAAATCGAAAATGAAGTAGCCTGAAAATCCAAGTCTCCATCCTCGAATAGGAGCCGTGAGAAGTCCCATTTCTCCCCCTTCCGCCCACGTGGCATCATCGCGCAAACTGCCCTGGTTCCAGGTTGCCATGAGGTATGATCGATTGTGAAATCGCCATACACTTTTCGACATCCAATCGTTTATACTGGTATAGGTTTCCGTAGAATCCGTTAGCTGGAAGCTGTTCCATGCAAGCGCATTCAGACTATGTGCAAAAAGAAAAGCGGCTAAGCCGCTCTTCAAGATCATGGTGTTTTTCATTTACACAAATTGATAATCCACGCCAGATACCTGGGTCAAGAGCGTTTGTGGCGCATCGAGAACTTTGGCGGCCATGGGAGGCGTTGGGGTTACGGGACTGTTTTCAGCCAAGTATTCCTTGATGACTTCGTGTAAGGTGAAGTCTCGGGTTACGGCATTTTTGACGCCTTTGATTCGGCACAAAATATCGTCGGGATCGCCGTCGCGTTCGCACGCAGAAAGGGTGTACATGCGCGAAAGCTCAATTGGTTCGCCATGAATCAAGGCTTTCTTGACGCGCTGACCTTTGGGAGCAAAGGCCTCAAATTCAATGGTCATTCCCTTGAATTTGATCACCCAACCGCCGAAGCGCTCAGCTGCTTCCTTCGCGAATACATTGTTCAGCTCCTTTTCCAGCCATTTCTTGATTTGAGCCCCATTTGCTTGAGCCGTGCGGACATTGGAATCCACGGGAAGCATGTCATAGAGGTAGCCCGCCGTGATAGGAATATTTCCGGTTTCATCGGGCGTCGTTCGGGGAGGGCAAAAACGGAATCCGTTGGACAAGACCACGTCCACTTCGCTCAGTTTCCAATCCAAGGCGTTGAGAATTAACGTATCCATGGGGTTCTCAATCACAAAGTAGCGGTAGAGCGGCAAGGTAGAATGCCCTACAATGGTTTCGATTTCTGCCTTGAAGGGCGCCTCATTATCTTGAATCAGCTGTGCCATTTTGGCATCTGCCGGATATTGGTCCGAGTTGACCTCATCCAAGGTGTAGGTGTCCTCAACCAGTTTCCCATTCTCAAAGCGCATTTCCAAGCGTCCCACGAAGGATCCAAATGCACCTGGCTCCACGACTTTAGCATACTGGCATTGGATGGGAACGCGAACGCGCTCATGGGTATCCCCTCCTAGAACGTAGTCCACACCTTCACAAACCTCCAGATTGGCCAGTGCAATTTGCTGGGACAAGCCCATATGGGCGATGATGATGACCGCCGCGCATTTTTCTTGGTTGCGCAAGACATCCACATAGTGCTTAGTGTTTTCTTCGGGCTTGGTGTACACAATGCCCTTAGAATAATTGGGGCTTTGACGCACAGGGACTAAGTGATCTGTATAGCCCAAAAAGCCAATTTTTACGCCGTTCACATTCCAAATGTGGTAGGGAGGGAATATCAACTCCCCTTTATCTCCGTTGCCGGCGTCGTGGTACATATTCGCACAAACCTTCGGCGCATGTAGCGAACCCAAAAGTTCCTGCATAGCCTGTTTGTAGTAGACCACCTCCCAGTTCCCAGGCAAATACAGGTCGTAGCCTAGACCATTCAAAATGGGAACCATCGCCTTGCCCGTGGTTTTCACGCTGAGTTCCGAGCCTTGGAACATGTCACCCGTGTCAATGAGGAAACTATGTGCATGCTTGGGGCGTTCCTCTTTCAGGTAACTGGCCAAATGCGCATATCCGCCCGTCTTTCGGTAAACCGCTTGGTTATTTTCCCAAAAAAGTTCATCGTGCGGATGTACTTGACAGTGCACGTCGGTGGTTTGAAGAATGGCCACGGTGGCATTCCCACTACCATCTCCATCGCTACCGGAATGACTTCCATTTTCTGCAGAAGTAGAATCGTCCAAGAGGGTTTGTAAGCCTTTAAATGCGGCAACGGAGCCCAACGCGCCAGCGCCAAGCAGGAAGGATCTGCGTTTCATGATATAAGGGTTCTAAGCGTTCGTATTTTAGCTATATGCTCAAGGTTGACCGCTAGCAGCCAGCGACTCGAGCTTCATTTTAATGGGACCAAAAGGGCCAAACTTGTGCTGCTCCTCGGTAAATCCATCGGCATAAGGTCCGAATGGATGGTCAAAGGGTTTTTTACTTATATCTGGCCAGTCTGCGCTCAAGTCTTTTTTGGGTCGGGGTTGGGTATTCACCCATGCGGCCACATCCCAGGCCTCCTCATCCGTGAGTTGAGGATCGTCATGCGAAGCCCCTAAGGGCATGTTCCACTTGACGTATTTCGCAAAGTTGGACATTCGGTATAATCCTGCACCATCATTGTAACTCAGAGGGCCCCACAAGGGTGGGTAGGTATAATTGCCAAAGTTGTCTTTGAGCCCCTGTCCGTCTGTCTGATGGCAGGTAACACATTTCTCCTCATAAACGATCTTACCGTGGGCTGGATCAATGGGCCGGTTCAAGAATGCCAAGTCCTTAAAACCAGATCCTGCGGGCTTTTCGCCTTTAGGCACATCCTTTCCAAGGTATTGAATGTAGGCAACCATGGCTTGCATTTCTTTGGATGCGGGATCTAGGGCCTTCCCGTTTAAACTGCGTTCAAAACAGTCGTTGACGCGTTTGTAGACGTCTTCCATTTGACCTGAACGCGCTCGGACTTTGGGGTAGGTTGCGGCCACGCGGGAGTAGTTGTTTCCAAACACCTTGGTGCCCGCCTCCAAGTGGCAGTTTTGGCAATTCAAGCCATTGGTGCGATTTGCATCAACTGTTCCATTGGGGCCAAAAAAGCGAGCGGTATACGCCACGAGCTCCTTGCCGTAGCGCAGCTGTTCTTTCAGGGCCTCATCGGTCTCAGATTCTAAAGAGGGGGCGGACCAAAACGCCATGATTTCAGGTGCCTCTGTAGGGGCAACCTCCACCTCTACTTCTTCTTTAAACTGATCGGACCACCAGACGCGAAGCCATTCCACTGGCTGCGTAAAATAGACAATGTATAAGAGCAAGGCGAGGGAAAACACTATGAGAAATCCCGTCAAGTTCAAAAACTGCCGAAGCAGCTTTTGAACCGAGGGATCGACCATTTTGTTTGGTTTAGTCATGATTTAGTGAGGCAGTTTATCACGAAAGACACCGTAGGTGAAAGTGCCCAATACAGCAAAGACTAGGACAATGAGCATGGACGTGAAACCGAAGCCTACATTGACCACAATGGGACCAGGGCACGCGCCACTCAGGGCCCAGCCCAGACCAAAAATGATACCACCAAGGATGGACTTCACCCATTGGCGCTCTTTGGGCTCAAATTGAATAGGCTCGCCGTGAATATCCTTGACATTGAACGTCTTGATCAGGAAAACGCCCAAAGCCCCAAGGACAACGGCCGTCCCGATGATACCGTACATGTGAAAGGATTGGAAACGAAACATTTCTTGAATTCGGTACCAGGACATCGCCTCAGATTGGGCCATGATGATTCCAAAGATGGTTCCAGCTAGGAGGAATTTGAAGAATTTCATGCGTAGTCGGAATTAGTAAATGAGTGGGAACAAAAGATGGGTCATGACCAATCCTCCAATGAAGAAGCCAATAACCGCAACCAATGAAGGCAATTGGAGATTGCTCAAGCCAGAAATTGCATGGCCTGAGGTGCAACCACCCGCATAACGAGTACCAAAACCCACGAGGAAGCCGCCAACTGCCAGTACCATAAATCCCTTGAGCGACAAGACATTTTCCCATCCGAAGACTTCCGATGGCTGCATGCCTTCGGGTGCTGTAAAGCCCAAAGCGGCTAGGTCTGTGATGGTCGCATCAGAAATGGCCACAGGGCTGCCTCCGTGCATGTAGGCATAGGAAATAAAACCGCCGATTGCCGCTCCCACTAGGAAAGTGAGGTTCCAGGTGTTTTCTCGCCAATCAAAGTCAAAGAATTTGATTTTGCGTCCAAAAGTCATCGCACAGATGGTCCGGAGATTGGAAGAAAAACCAAAGGATTTGCCAAAGAAGAGCATCATAAACATGATGACCGCTATCAGCGCCCCAGAAAACCACCAAGGCCAGGGCTGGAGTAAAAAGTCTTTCATTCGTTCTGATTTGTGTTAGTTCGTTCCTCTAAACTATTATTCACCCCGCCTAAAAAATGTGATACAGGTCACTGTTGCCTCATGCGCGCTGAAGTTCAACAAAGGTGAAAGCTTGCGTATTTCCAGTCGGCGTAACATGGATGCGCTCCTCAGACCGAACCAAGGTATATTCTGGAGCAAAGAGGCTGACCAAGTCGTCAGCTGCATATTGTTGTATCGGCAATCCACTGCACTTCAGAGGGCCATTTGGACTGAAGGTGCCCAGGATCACATGCTTAGGGGCCCATTTTTTCAGGTTATCAATGTAGGTCCCGCGCTGATCTTCATCCACTAAAAAGTGAAACACGGCGCGATCATGCCAAACGGTAATGTCTTTTTCCGGCTTATAGTCCAGCACATTGCAAACCCTGTACGAGATAGCTTCTCGTGCAACCTCTGATTTCAGTTCCTGCCTAGCTTGCGTCAATGCGCGCATGGAAATATCAAAAACTTCCACATCCGAAAAACCTTGTTCCGTGAGCTTCTCTGCGAGTAGACTCCTCCCTCCGCCTGAATCAACGATAAATGACGATGGATCTAACGCAAGTTTTAGGATCCAATCCAAGCTTGGTTGAGGGTCTTCCTGTGTCCAGGAAACCTGTTGAGTAGTTTTCGTTTCGTATATATGTTCCCAATGGGTGCGCGCGTTTAAAAGGGCTGTTTCCATACGTCAAACATGGCATTTATATTCAACAATCCATGTGACCTAAATCACGCATTGTACCTTTCCAGCATGGCAAACGACTTTCAAATGGCTCCTGCAACACGCATAGGTCATGTGCATCTCAAAGTGACGGATCTTGAACGGTCTATTGCTTTTTACCAAGACGTTATGGGCTTTACCTTAACCCAGCGATACGGCCAACAAGCCGCCTTTCTGGCCGCTGGTGGATACAGCCATTATATTGGCTTAAACACGTTGCATAGCCAGGGTACGGGACCTGCCCCCGAACGGGCTGCCGGACTTTACCATGCCGCCATCCTTGTTCCTACCCGGCTGGATTTGTCCCGTTTCGTTCGCCATCTAGTAGAATCTGGCCATCCGCTCGATGGTGCGGCCGATCATGGTGTATCGCATGCGCTGTATCTCCGAGATCCCGATGAAAATGGCCTGGAGGTCTATTGGGACCTCCCAACCTCCGAATGGCCCTACACGGCCCAAGGGGAATTAGACATGGGCAGCAAACATTTGGACCTTCAGGCCCTTATGGATTTAAGCCGGTGATCCGCTTCCCCCTTCGCGCTTGGGACCTCTCCAGCGCTTCTTCTTCCCTGAAGACGACTTCGCCCCTTGGGGTTTTCCTTCTCCCTTAGGCGCATCACCGCGACGCTTGCTGCGGTTGTTTCTTCGTTGCCCACCTTTAGGACTCACTTCCCAGCGAGGAGACTCCCCAAGATGCTCAGGGATAGAAAGCTTCTGGTAGTCACGCTCCACCAATCGTTCAATTTTGGTGAATTTGTACATGTCTTCGGGCGCCACGTAGGTGATGGCCATACCTTCCGTTTTTGCACGTGCGGTTCGACCAATCCGGTGCACATAATCTTCGGCATCGTTTGGCACATCATAGTTTATGACCAAGTCGATGCCTTTGATATCAATGCCACGGCTCATCACATCGGTCGCCACCATGATGCGAATTCTTCCCGATTTGAACTCCGCCAAAGCCTTTTCTCGTGCCTCTTGTTCGTAGTCCGAGGACATGCCCTTGACCGCGTAATTCCGCTGCGCCAACTTGCGGGTCAACTGTTCCACTTTCCGCTTGGTCGAGCAGAAAATGATAATGCTGGTAAACGTGTCCTTATCCTTTAAAAGGTGCTGGGTCAATCCGATCTTTTGTTCTTCATGCGCCAAATACACCAACTGGGACACCCCTTCCGCTGGCTTAGAAATGGCCACGGATACTTCTGCCGGATCCTGTAAAATTTCACGGGCCAAATTCCGAATCTTAGGGGCCATGGTCGCCGAAAACATCAGACTTTGACGCTCTGCTGGAAGGATTTTTATCACACGCAAAATGTCATCGTAGAATCCAATGTCCAGCATGCGGTCCGCCTCGTCCAAAATGAGGAATTCCACCTCTGAAAAATCGACATTCCCTTGCTCCATATGTGCCAACAGACGACCAGGTGTGGCGATAACTATATCCGTCCCCCCTTTGAGGGCCTCCGCCTCTTGATCCCAAGCCACCCCATCCCCACCGCCATATACTGGATGGCAGGTTACTTGCGCAAAGTACGCGAGGCCTTGAACTTGACGATCAATCTGGATGGCCAGTTCACGGGTGGGACAAAGAATCAAGGCTTTGACCCCACCAACGCGCATTTCAGAAAGGGCATTGAGCATGGGAAGCACAAAGGCGGCAGTCTTTCCGGTTCCCGTTTGGGCGCAGCCGATGATGTCTTTTCCATCCAAAATCAGCGGAATCGCTTTTTCCTGAATCTCCGTCGCTTCATCGAAGTTCATGTACTCAATCGCGTCCATGAGGACATCGTTCAGGCCAAATTCCGTGAATTTCATGCAGTCTAAATCGTACTAGGCCGCAAAGGTAGGTCTTTGCTCGCGCCTAGCGCTGCTGAACGTGCATGGCCAAAATTCGCTGTGCCTCCTGACGGGCCTCCGGGCGGCGCTTGGCTTGGTATAATGCTTTTCGAGTTTTAAAACCAACCTCCTCCTAGGGCTACATAGAGGTCCATCCAGGTAAGCCATTGTTCCTTTTTGGTTTCAATCCATTCCATCTTGGCCTCTAATGCCTCGCGTTGAGTCATTAAGACTTCGACATAATCAGCTCGAGCGGACTGGAAGAGTTGCTTCGAAACACCTACACCCTCCTCGAGCAATGCGACTTGCTCCCCTTGGCGTGCCATAGCTTGGGCCATGTTGTCCTGTTTCGTGAGCAGCGTCACTACCTCACCATAGCCCTTTAGAATAGTTTGCTGGTACTCCAATGCTGCTTGGATCTGACGCGCATTGGCTTTGCGCATATGAGCCTTCAAACCACGACGGTTCACCAATGGCCCAATGAGATCATCGGCCAAATTGTACGCCATCGCTTCCGGTGAAAGTTGCAGGTAGGCCGTTTTAAACGCCTCTAGACCCGCCCCTGCGCGCAGGGACACTTGAGGATAAAAGGCCGCACGCGCCGCCTTTACGTCCAGACGAGCTGCTTGGAGCTCGCGTTCAGCTTTGCGGATGTCCGGCCTTGCCCCCAATAAGTCGCTCGATAGTCCAGCTGCAACGGAAGGCACTGAAAGGCTCACCATGCCTGAAGAGGTAATCTGCAATTGACCTGAGGGCTGGGCAAGTATGACGGAGAGCATATTCAGCGCCTGGGCCATCTGTTGGTTCAGGTGGAAGAGGATGCTTTTGTTTTTTCGAACCTCGGCCGCATAGCGCAAAACGGCTAATTGGTCTTCGCGACCCTTCGCTT
>DLWR01000057.1 GCA_003444795.1 Cryomorphaceae bacterium | reverse complement strand
TTACGTTCGAGAATCCAAGCAGGACGAATGGGTTTCGGCGCAATCCCAAACGGAAAAGGAAGTCGCCGCTTGGGCAACGGTTGACACAATGAATGGGTAGAACCTGAATTTCTAGTTCATTCTTTCCTGCTTCTTTGATAAAAGGCTGAATTGTTTTAGCTGCCCAATGCCACTGAGCATCCTCTTGCGAAAGCAAGGAAGCTTGCTTAGAGATGGCCTTCTGTTGACGTAAAAAGTCCCAGTTGAATTTTCCTCCAACCACGCATCGATGGTACAAAAGTTTGGACATTATCATACCGGGAATTTAGCACAATCTATTTCGCTATCCCAGCCAAGCCGGGGCAAAAGTTTTTAACATGGCTTGCAACTTTTCCCCCAATTTCAACGGTCAATCCGGGAGACTCCTACCTTTATACCTCCACGTAAGAAATACGTTGATATGATTCATTTAAAGCCCGAAGAACTCTCTATTCCCGACCTTCAGCGCACCCTTCAGTTCGCGGTTGGCCCACGTCCTATTGCCTTGGTTTCCACGGTGGACCGCGACGGACGCGTCAATTTGAGCCCCTTCAGTTTTTACAACGTTTTTAGCACCAATCCCCCTATCGTCGTTTTTTCGCCAGCGCGTCGTGGTCGCGATGGAAGCACGAAGGACACCTTGAACAATGTTTTCGCTGTGCCTGAGGTGGTGATCCATTCGGTCAGCCACGCCATGGTGGAACAAACCAGCCTGTCCAGTACGGAATATGACACGGGGATAAATGAGTTCGTCAAAGCCGGCTTCACAGCAATTGAAAGCGATTTAGTCAACCCTCCTCGCGTCGCGGAAGCTCCTGTGGCCATGGAATGCGAGGTCATTGAAGTCAAAGAACTTGGGTCGGGACCCGGCGCTGGCAATCTCGTGATCTGTGAAGTGAAACTCATTCATATCAATCACTCCGTCTTGGACGAAGAGGGCCGGTTGGACCAGGATCAATTAGACCTGGTGGGCCGCCTGGGTGGGGATTGGTATGTCCGTGCCAATGGCGATGCATTGTTCGAAGTAGAGAAGCCTCTGGCCACAAAAGGTATCGGCGTGGATGCGCTTCCTAAACCAATCCGAACCTCCACCATCTTGAGCGGCAATGATTTGGGCCGATTGGGCAACGTAGAAATGCTGCCTACCGAAGAAGAAGTGGCCGAATTCTCCACGCACCGCCGCATTCGCGAAATTTTTGACCAAACCGCGGACCGCATTGAGCGCCGCGAGCTCCTCCACCACTACGCCAAAGAGGCCTTGGAGAACAACAAGGTGAAAAAAGCATGGAAAATTCTGCTCACCGACCGCTTAAATGCCCCAAAAACGAATTCAAACACATAAATTCACCTCCTCAATACTTTATATATGGAAATTACTGGAACCGTTAAGAAAATCCTTGATCTGCAACAAGTTAGCCCTACGTTTCGCAAACGCGAACTCGTAGTTCAAACCGACGAGCAATACCCCCAACCCATCCTGATCGAATTCACGCAAGACCGTTCCGACTTGTTGAACCGCGTTCAGGAAGGTCAGAAAGTAACGGTATCCATCAATATCCGTGGACGCGAATGGACCGGCCGTGAAGGTGAGACGCGTTATTATGTGTCTATTCAAGGCTGGCGCATCCAAAATGCCGATGCTCCCGATGTACCTCCGGCTCCTCAAGGTCAGACCTACGGCGGCGGCGCTCCCGTTGCGCAGGCACCCGCCGTTCCTAACACGAATGCCTTTGACGGAGATGACGACGATCTACCCTTCTAAGGTTTTACGCATTACGTTACTGGACCCCGACATGGTTAGGGGTCTTTTTTTTGCCCAAGAATTTCAAGGGACTACCCGGAAGCCCGAACATCCAAAACATCGCGCAAGGCCGTGCCAAGCGCCATAAAGGCCAATACTAGACTGGCCAAAGCAAAACCGGGAACCAGTGCCAAATGCGCCTGCCCAGTGAGCAAGTACGCATAGTGATCCCGAATCATGCCCCCCCACGAAGGCATGGGAGGCTGTGCGCCAATTCCCAAAAAGCTCAAGCCCGACTCCAACAAGATGGCCGAGGCAAACTGGCTAGCTGCTAAGACCGTCAGAGCGGGAACTACTTGCGGCAAAATATGTCGGACAATGATGCGCCATGAAGGATAGCCCAGCACTTGGGCGGCCTGTACAAATTCGGCCTGTTTAATCGACAAGACCTGACCGCGTACCAATCGGGCTACTTCTACCCAAGCTGTAAGCCCCACCGCGATAAACACTTGCCAAAAGCCTTTGCCCAAAACAAAGCTCAAGGCGATCACCATCAAAAATGTCGGAATGCTCCAGAAAATTTGGATGACCGTTTGGAGCAGGCGATCTAGCCAGCCCCCAAAGTAGCCCGCTGCAGCCCCCAAGGGAATCCCCAGCAACAAGGCGATACACACGGAGATCAGGCCTACGCTGAGGGAAATTCTCGAGCCCAAGATTAGGCGACTCCACACGTCCCGTCCATAGCGATCCGTTCCCAGCCAGAAACGCATGGTCTCCGTTTCCGATCCCACCCATGCCGGAAAGGTTGCATCGCCCGTCAACCACCAGGTCCAAGCCCGTTCTCCCTGCCGGGGCTCCTCTATTAAAGGAAATTCCGCCCCTATTTCTGCGGCGGAAAAGGCAAGCTGCATTCGGTTCGCATGAGGACTTTGATCGCGCGCGAGCACATAGGCAAAAAGCCCCAGGAAAAGCCACAAACCAAGGATAACCAGCCCCCAACGGCCCAAACCGTGCTGCCAGATTCGGCGCAAAACAGTGCTGGAGGGACGCGCTTCGTGCATGAAATCGGTTTAGTGGGGCATTTCGCCTACGATACGGAATGCTTCACCCAAGTATATATCCTTGGAGAGGCCTTTAAACCAACGGGTGTATTCCGTCACCTTGCCACTGTCCAGGCTGCTCTCAAACGCCGCAGACGTGTACGTCACCGCCAAACTGTCCTTGGAAACTAGCAGGTCATCGTAGGCCTTCGCCTCTTCGTCGGACTTCGTTTCGCGGGCAAAGTAGGCGCTATAGTTCAGGGGAACTAAGGTTTGGTCCTGTTGCGATTTAAGCCATTTTGCATAGTCCGAAATGTGCGCAAACTCAGGGTTTTCTGCAATGCGCTGTTGGGCAACCTTCAGGTAGGGCTTGGCCGTTTTAGGCTCGAACTTAACCGCCGCATCCACATAGTCCACCGCCAAGGGGTAGTCCAATTCTCGCTCGCCATAGGGGATTTCCTGGTAGGGATGGGGAAGTACGATATCGCTCTCAACCCCTTGCAATTGGGTAGTCCCTCCGGTTACACGGTAGTACTTCTGTATAGTAAGCTTCAATGCACCCAAAGGCTTGTCTCCATGGAAGGGGCCTGCAGCCCGGTCCAAATCCAACATGTTTTGCACGGTGCCTTTCCCAAACGTTTGGCGAGTACCTACAATAATCGCCTTGTCATAGTCTTGCAGGGCGGCGGCGACAATCTCCGACGCAGACGCCGTGCCCTCGTTCACCATGACCAGCAACGGCCCATCCCACACAGCGCCGGCCGCCCGATCGTCGTAGGATCGAACGCGCTGTCCGCTGGTCTTCACTTGGACCACGGGGCCCTTGTCAAAGAAGAGACCCGCAATGTCCACTGCAGCAGGAAGCGAACCCCCACCGTTACCGCGTAGGTCAAAAATGAGGCGCTCCATGCCTTGGGCTTTCAAGGCTTCAATTTCCTTGCGCACATCGTCCGCACAGTTGTGATTGTTGTCATCGTAGAAATCCACGTAGAATTTGGGAAGACGGATGTAGCCCGTTTTGCCATCTGCCCCTAGACGTGCAGAGCGCGCAAATGTGGCTTCAATTTCCACAATGTCCCGGATGATGGGGATGACCTTTTCGGTGCCGTCTTTTTTACGAACTGTCAGGCGGACCTCAGTGCCCTTCTTGCCGCGCACCTTCGTCACGACCTTGTTGGTACTCATGCCCACGATGTCCTCGGGCTCAGCAGCCCCTTGGCCCACCTTGAGGATTTTATCGCCTACTTCCAGTTCGCCCTGACGCCAGCAAGCGGAACCCGTCACAATAGACGCCACGGTGGTAAACTCTCCATCTTGCTGAAGAGATGCGCCAATGCCTTCCAGCTGACCCGTCATTTCGATTTCAAAATTCTCTTGCTGACGCGGCGGGAAATACTGGGTATGCGGATCAAAAACCCCCGTGTAGGCATTCATGTACAGCCCAAACCAATCCGAGCGCTCCATGTCCGTCATGCTGCTAAACCACTCGTCGTGAATTTCCAATTCCTTTTCACGCGCCTTCTTTTCTTCCTCTGCGAATCCAGGATCGCCGAGGGTAAACTTGGCCTGGCCCGCAGAGTCCGCCGCCTGGGAACGATCGTAAAGGCGCATGAGCACGCGGAAAGTCAAGTAATCCGTCCAGTAGGCACGCATGCCTGCGTCGTCTTTGGCATAGCCGCGTTTTTCGGCATCCGTTTCAAAAGACCGGCCCGTCTGGTAGCTGAGCGGTTCCGCTAATATCTCCCGGTACAGGGCTTGGGATTGCTTGAAGCGCTTAGCCCAGATATCCTGGGTCAAATTGAAAAAGCTCAAATCCGCATTTTTCAGCAAGTCGTCCATTCGCGTATCATAGACGCGCATTTGGTCGATATCCGCTTGCTGGAGAAAGCGCTTTTCGGCGTCCATGGACTCCAAAAAGAACTCCAAAACTTCGTGCGAATACGCATCGTCCATTTCGCGCGCCTGGTAGTGAACCCCTGTCAAAGCATCGTGCACCAAAAGCATGACCACTTTTTCTTGGTCATCAGATGGGGCTTTCCAAACAAAGCTGAGGGCTGCTGCCGCCACCAAAAGCAAAGCGGGCAGGGTGTATTTCAAATTCTTCTTCATGAACAGGATGCGTATCAATGCGAGCATGCGCCGAAAGTACATAAATCATGCCCCTTTCGTGGGGCTTGGCAGGGTATTTGTCCCAAAGGGCCTGAACCTACTTTCCCCCGTCGGGTTATAGGGTTACAAGTTATGCGCCAAATCACATTATTCCTTGCCCTTTTTGGGTTTTATGCGGGCCTTTTTGCCCAAAACGTCACCGTGAGCGGAACCGTTACCGAAGCTAGCACGGGGGAGTCGCTCCCTTCGGTGGTGGTCTTCCTGTTGGCCGATGGCAAAACCTATACCGCTAGCACCAACCCCTATGGCTTCTATAGCATCTCCGCCTCTTCCGGTAAGCCCGCTGAGCTCCGGGTTCAACTTATCGGCTATTCGGACTTTAGCCAAAAGCTCGGTACTCTCAGCAGCGCCAAGAAAGTAGACATAGCCCTGAAGGAGTCTGCTACGCAACTGCAGGAAGTGGATGTGGTTTCGGAGCGCTTAAATGCCAATATCACCACGACACAAATGAGCGTCAGCGCCCTGAGTGCCAAGGAAATAAAAAAAGTGCCCCAGCTGCTGGGTGAGACGGACATCATTCGGAAGCTCACCTTGTTGCCTGGAGTTTCTACTGTGGGAGAAGGCGCCAGCGGCTTTAACGTCCGAGGTGGTAACGCGGATCAAAACCTCATCCTCCTGGACGAAGCGCCCGTTTACAACTCTTCTCACCTCTTTGGTTTCTTTAGCATCTTCAATGCGGACGCCGTGAAGGATGTCAAGCTTTACAAGGGGGGCATGCCTTCTAACTACGGCGGTCGTCTGTCGTCGGTGCTGGATGTCCGGCAAAAAGAGGGCAACAGCCAAAAATTCAGTGGGACGGGGGGCATAGGCTTGCTTTCCAGTCGCCTGCTACTGGAGGGGCCCATTTTGAAGGACAAAGTCAACTTCATGGTGGCGGGTCGCCGGAGCTATTTTGACCTCTTCTTTCCCTATTTCAACTCGCCCGAGCTCGACAATACCACCATTTACTTCTACGATTTAAACGTCAAGGTCAATGCCAAATTGAGCGAAAAAGACCGGGTCTTTGTGAGCTCCTACTTTGGCCGCGATCAGTTTGGCGCATCTGAACTCTTCGACTTTGGCTGGGGAAACTGGACCAGCACCTTCCGATGGAACCGATTGATTAGCCCCAAGTGGTTCTTCAATGCCACCGCGGTGTATTCAGACTATACCTATCAATTGGGGACCCCTAAAGACGCCGACCCGGCTTTCATCTGGGACTCGCGCATTGAAAACTTTGTGACCAACTTGGGTTGGACGTGGTACCCCAATGCGGCTCACACCGTAGACTTCGGGGTGCAGAATACCGCCTACACCTTCCACCCTGGGGCTATCTCTGGGGTTTTCAGCCTGGAGCTCCAAAAGGAGTATGCCACCGAGCCCGCCTTGTACATCAGTGACGATTGGCGCATTACCGACCTTTTAACGGCCACATACGGTTTGCGCTATAGTGCCTTCTTCAACGTGGGTGGGCG
>DLWR01000137.1 GCA_003444795.1 Cryomorphaceae bacterium | reverse complement strand
GAGGTGCACAGCGCCTTCAGGGGCGAGGAATTCGCGGTACACCTCCAGGAAGGCGGGGCCTATCATGCGGTGTTTGGCGCGGTGGTATGTGATCTGGGGATCTGGAAATGTGATCCAAATCTCATCAATTTCCCCTGGGGCAAAGCAATGCTTCACCCATTCAATTCGCGTCCGCAAAAAGCCTACGTGCTCCATGCCGGCTTCTTTCGCCTGCTTGGCTCCTTGCCAAATACGCGCTCCCTTGATATCAATGCCCAAATAGTTTTTACTTGGATCACGCTCGCCAAGGGCGACCGCATATTCTCCTCGGCCACATCCGAGTTCTACGACCAGGGGTCGATCGTTTTTAAAGAAGTCCGACTTCCACTTGCCTGCCAGGGCAAGGCCTCCGAGTACTTCCTCCTTGGTGGGTTGAACCACATGGGGAAAGGTGGCGAGTTCTGCGAATCGGGCGAGTTTATTTTTTCCCATGGAGGCAATTATTGAAGGTCCAAAATTCGGGCCTGGAGCGTTTTGCTATTGCGGAAATTATTCCACTCTAAAACGATGGCGAGATCGACGGGCTGGGAAACATCGGCATGCCCCCAATGAAAGCCGATTACGGGCAATTTGGCCCCTGTGGTGGCATCGACGGCTGTGGCGCGCAGGTGCTTGCCCTCTGACATCGTGCGGACTTCTTGTAGGAGCACGCCCTTCAATCCCCAAATGGGCGCTTCGTTGTCCATGCCAAAGGGCTCCAGCCGATCCAAAAGAGTTGCCAAGCCTTCATGCAATTCGTGCACCTGGGCGATGGAGTCAATGTGCTGTGTGGGCTGCCGCTGGCTTTCGGGCCATCGTCGGTCTACTGCATGGTTAAACGCCTCTCTAAAGGCTTCCAGTTTTTCGGGCAATAGGGTCATTCCGGCCGCAGCGCGGTGGCCGCCAAATTGAATCAGGTGCTCCGAAGCTTCGTCTAGGGCCTCGTACAAATCCAAACCTGGCACCGATCGGGCGCTTCCGGAAAGCTTCCCTTCGTGTTCGGTGAGAACAATAGTAGGCTTGTAAAAGGCCTCAACCGTGCGTTGGGCCACAATGCCTAAAACCCCTTTGTGCCAGTCCTGCCCAACGAGTACTAAGCCGACGTGGCTATGCTGGGTGGCTGCTTGTGCTTGGGCCGCGAGACTGACTTCTTTTTCAGTGGCGCGTCGCTCGCTGTTGTACGCTTCAATGTTTTGACCCAGTTGAGCGAGTGCCTCGGGGTCGGGATGCGTGAGCAGGTCGACGGCCAAATGTCCATGCCGCATCCGGCCGGCCGCATTGATTTTTGGGGCGATGGCAAAAACAACATCCTGTAAAGTGATAACGCCTGGGGTCTTTTCGCGAAGTAAAGCGGCCAGCGAAGGGCGTGGAGAGGTATTGATGGCGGCTAAACCTTGCCGTACCCAGTAGCGGTTGAGGCCAATCAGGGGAACCATGTCGGCCCCGATGCTCACGGCTACGAGGTCCAGCAAATCGTCCAATTCGTTGGGGTCCAATCCAGCTTCTCGGTATGCAGTCCTCCACAAGAGGTAGCCAACCCCGCAGCCGCAAATCTCCTTGTGTGGGAAGGCACAGTCGGAGCGTTTGGGATCCAAAACCGCCACGGCTGGCGGCAACTCTGGGCCAGGCATGTGGTGATCCGCAACGATGACCTCCAAACCTTGGCCTTGAGCATAGGCAATAAGGTCAACGCTTTTAATCCCACAGTCCAAAGCCACAAGTAGGGAAGCGCCCTCTGCGAGGGCTCGGTCGATGCCGACCTTAGATAGGCCATAACCCTCCGCATAGCGATCAGGGATGTAGGTAGACACCGTCCATCCGCCCCGCTCCAAGGCCATCTTGCCGACAGAAACAGCCGTCGTTCCATCGACGTCGTAGTCCCCAAAGAGAAAGATGCGTTCCCCGTTTGAACGCGCGGTGGCAAGACGCACCGCAGCCTTCTCCAAGTCCGCCATTTGGTAGAGGTCTACAGTGTCTAGGGGGGTACCGGGCAGCCATTCTTTGATGGCCGCCAAAGAGGTCAGGCCTCGCTGGGCGAGGACGCGCGCCAGCGCACCGAAGTCTGCCCCGAGCGCACGATGCAATTCCTGTACATCGGAGGCATCTGCGTCAGCGGCTAGGGCCCAGCGCTTTTTCATTCCTCGCGTTGCTTGCGGGATGCTGTGTACACACCCATTTGATGCTCCACGGAGTACTTGTGAATGAGCTGAAAAAGTTCTTCGACAAAAGCCTTGTTCAATTGAAGTTCTTCCGCTTGGCTGCCTCGTTTTTGCAAGAGGTCAAACCAGCGTTCCATCTGAAAAATACTGGCACCGTGTTGGGCCTTCATTTCGCCCAGGGCATGAACAATATCCATGCGGGACCGGAGTAGTTCCACCATGTGCTGATCCACCTGATCCAGTTTTTCCCGCTCTTGGTCAATGGCTTCTTGCAGGGCAAGATTCTTGGGCGCATTGGCCTCCAAGGTGATTAGTAGCTGGCCTAGGCGGAGTGGGGTGATTTGTTGGGCGGCATCGCTAAGCGCTTCGGTTGGAGTCGGATGAACTTCCACCATCAGGCCATCCATTTGAATGTCCATGGCCACTTGGGCCACCTGTTCAATGAGGTCGCGCTGTCCGGCAATGTGGCTAGGGTCACAGATAATGGGGAGATTGGGGGCTTGGCGGCGCAGCTCAAAGCTCATTTCCCATTTAGGCTCATTGCGGTAAGGGGCCGAATAGCTGGAAAAAAAGCCTCGGTGCACGGCTGCCAAGTCGGTCAACCCCATTTTCTCCAGGCGCTCAAAGGCTCCGAGCCAAAGTCCAAGGTCGGCATGGATGGGATTTTTGACTAAAATGGGAATACCGGTGCCTTTCAGGGCTTCGGCAATTTCTTGCACATAGAAGGGGTTGACGGTGGTCCGAGCCCCAATCCAAACGGCATCCGCATGCACTTCAAGGGCCTTCTCCACATGACTGGCATTGGCCACCTCGATGACAAAGGGCAAGCCTACTTCTTGGCGCATGGTCTGAAGCCAACTTAGGGCATCGTAGCCAGCCCCTTCAAATTGGCCCGGTCGGGTACGGGGTTTCCAAACGCCCGCACGGAAGAGCTGGGTATGCCCCTCTGCCTTTAACGCACGTGCGGTTTCTAGGACTTGCTCCAAGGACTCCGCAGAACAAGGTCCTGCGATCACCAAAGGCTTCTGCGGGGAGCCTTCCCAGGCGCCGAACGAACGAAGAGGATGTGCAGGCAAGTTCATACCTCAAAGGTACCGGTGCGAACCCGGATAGCCGTTTAACCTTTGAAAAAAGTCTACCCCAAAAAGTTTACAGGGCTGCCCCAAGAACCACCACAATTTCCCCCTTGGCTTCATGGGCGGAAAAGTAGGCCGCGAGCTCCGCGACGCTGCCGCGGTGGAAGGTTTCATGGAGCTTGCTGATTTCCCGCACAACACAGGCAGGGCGGTCGCCACCGAGGTGTTCTTCGAGTTCGCGCAGGCAGCGCGCAATCCGGTGGGGGGATTCGTAAAAGACCACGGTACGGCTTTCCGACATCCATTCTTT